>JBEKIA010000027.1:0-26043 GCA_050011995.1 Verrucomicrobiota bacterium | reverse complement strand
TTCCCTTGTTCGCGCCGCCCACTTGCTGGGGCCGGGCGGGTGAGGGAGAATTGGTTTTTCGCTCACACTCATTCGGACGGCAGAATGTCAGACCCAAGGGAAATTGTCAACCGGCAAGAACTACGTTGAGTTGCACCCGTGTCGTCAGGAAGCCAAAAAAAAGCTTGCAAAAGCCAAAAAAAAGCCAGCCAAAACCCGGAATCGGCCCAAAGTTACCAGCAGATGTTAGCCCAGAACCGGCGTTGCATATAAACATGAACCATTAACCAGGCAGATTCTATGATCCCTCGTTCTGAACTCACCCGTCGTCACTTCTTGAAAGCCGCCCTCCTCGGCGGCGCCGCCGCAGCCGTCCCGAGCTGGGGCGTCCGGCCGGCCATGGCCGCCGCGCCCGCCCCAGGCTCCGCTCCCGCCGCCCCCGTGGCGCCAGGCCCCCCCAGCCGTGTCGCGCTGACCACGGGCGAGGACCGCGCCGATCTGGCGTTCCGTGGACTGAAAGCGTTCGAGAAGGAAATCGCCGCCGCCATCGGGGACAAACGCGTGATCGTCAAACCCAACAATGTGGACATCAACACTCCGCTCGCCTGCACGGCCGCGGAGAACCTGGAGGGGATACTCGAGTTCCTCAAATCCATCGGCAAGACCAAGGTCGTCATCGCCGAATGTTCCGCCGGCAACACCGTGCAAGGCTTCGCCAATAATGGCTATCCCCGCTTGGCGGAAAAGTACGGCGTTCCTCTCCTGGACCTGGACACCCAGCCTTGCGAGGTCCTGGCCTGTTTCGACCAAACCGACCTGCACGCTCATCCCGTCCGGATGTCGAGCGTCCTGCTGGACCCGAACAGCTTCGTCATCTCCGCCACCAAGCTCAAGACTCACAACTTCGCCGTCGCCACCCTGTCGCTCAAGAACATTGTCCTGGGCGCTCCCGTCAAGACCGGCGGACGCTCCGACAAGGGAATCGTTCACGGCGGGGGTTCTTACGGCATCAACTTCAACCTGGCCAATCTCGCCTTGCGCCTGCATCCGCACGTCGCGGTCATTGACGGCTTCCAAGGCATGGAAGGCGAAGGGCCGGCCCGGGGCACTCCTGTGGAGCACCGGGTTTGCGTGGTCAGCCCCGATTGGCTGGCCGCCGACCGCGTCGGGCTTGAATTGATGGGCATTGATCCGGCCAAAGTCGGTTGGATGGTTTACTCCAGCCAATTGGGCTTGGGCCAGAGCGACCTGGCGCGCATTGAAATTCTCGGCCCGGCCCTCAAGGACCACATCAAGACCTATAAGCTGCCTGCCAACATTGACCAACAACTGCAATGGATGCGGCCCGTCAGCCGGAACGGGTGATTCCCGCAAGGCGTTCACGAACGGGGCATAAAAAGGTGAACCTGAGCCAGTCCGGCGACACGGGCCAGTTCCGCCTGTGCGGCATCGCAAGCGATGAACATTTGTGAATCCTCATCTCCGGCGGCGTTGCCGTTCCCGCAATACCGGGTTGGGAACGCGCTCGCCAGATGTGACACTTTTTTGCGCGCGCCAGACTTCCGCCATGATGTCAGGCCAGCCGGCTGCCTCGGCGGCGGCCACCGGCTCAATCCGCCCGATGGTCCGGCCATTGCGGGTGATGAGCAAAGACTCGCCCTGCTCCAGTAGGTTCAACACGGCCTTGGTTTCCTGATGCAATTGTTTTGCGGTGATGATGCTCACGTCCTGAAAGTAACACCTTAAAAGTGTCCCGCAAGCCACTGGTTCATGATTCGATGCCTCCAGGGAAGGGACGCGAGCTGCGCAACGGCGTTCCGATAACAGCGACGGTCATAGACCGCCGCTACAGGTCACCCTCAGCCCAGGAAGGCCTGGTGGACGGCGCGCATGGCTTCCTCGCCTTTGGCCAGGTCTATGGTGACGGAGACCTTGATCTCGCTGGTGGAAATCATGTCAATGTTGGCGCCGATCTGGGCGAGGGTCTCGAACATCTTCGCGGCCACGCCGGGATGGCTGCGCATGCCCACGCCCACCACGGAAAGTTTGCCGATTTTTTCATCGGCGATCAACTGGCGGAAGCCGATTTTGTCCTTCAGCCCGTCTATCACCTTGCCGGCCTTGAGCAAATCGGCCTTGTCCACGGTGAAGGAAATGTCGGTGGCCGGCGCAGCCGGATCGTGGCTGGTGTTCTGGACGATCATGTCCACATTGATGTTGGCCTTGGCGATGGCATTGAACACCAGCGCCGCCACCCCGGGCCGGTCGGGCACCTGCACCAGGGTCAGTTTGGCCTGGTTCTTGTCGAGCGACACGCCGCGGATGACGACGTCTTCCATGCTGGGGGTTTCTTCTTTCACAAGGGTTCCTGGGTTGTCGTTGAGACTGGAGCGGACTTCAAAAATGACGCCGAATTTTTTGGCGAATTCCACCGAGCGGGATTGCATGACTTTGGCGCCCAGCCCGGCCAGTTCGAGCATTTCATCGTAGGAAATCTCGGCCAGCTTGCGGGCGCCGGGAACTATGCGCGGGTCGGCGGTATAGACGCCGTCCACGTCGGTGTAAATCTGGCAGAGGCCGGCCTTGAGGGCGGCGGCCAGCGCGATGGCGGTCAGGTCCGATCCGCCCCGGCCCAGGGTGGTGATCTGGCCTTCCATGGTCTGGCCCTGGAACCCGGCGACAATCACCACTTGGCCCTGGTCCAGCAGGGCGCGAATTTGTTTGGGGGTGATGTTCTTGATCCGGGCCTTGGTGTGGACGCCATCGGTGACGATGCCTGCCTGGGCGCCTGTCAAAGAAACAGCAGGCGCGCCCAGGGCGTGCAGGGCGATGGCCGCCAGGGCAATGGTCGTTTGTTCGCCGGTGGCCAGGAGCATGTCCATTTCGCGCTCGCTGGGCAGGGGCATGATTTCCCGGGCCATTTTGATCAGGCTGTCGGTCACCCCGCTCATGGCGGAAACCACCACCACCACCTGGTCGCCTTTGGCGCGATAAGCCGCCACCCGCCGGGCCACGCTCTGAATCCTCTCCGGGTTGGCGACGGAAGTGCCGCCGTATTTTTGCACAATCAGGGACATGAGTTGATTCCTTTAATCGGGCGCTGTTGGCTCATTGAAAATTCTCCACCCGCAGCATCATGGGCGGGGACTTGACCACCGGGGAGCGCGCGATTTTTTGCAACGCTTTTTTCATCGCGGCGAAAGGCGCGGCGTGAGTCATTAAAATCAGGGGAACGGTCCCCCCTTCGCGGCCTTCGGGTTGAATGACCGAGGCGATGCCGATTTTGCATTGGGCCAGGATGGCCGCGATTTTGGCCAGGGTGCCCGGCTTGTCCGCCACGCTGGCGCGCAGATAATAGCGCGAGACGGCTTGCGCCACGGGCAACAGGCCGCCCCCATGGTCGTGGGGGACAAAAGCCGGAATGCGGCTCTTGGTGCCGTGCTTCAAATCCAGGGCGGCGTCGGCGATGTCGCTCAACACCGCGCTGGCCGTGGCGTCCTTGCCCGCGCCGCGCCCGTAGAAAAGCGTGTCGCCCACCACGTCGCCGCGCACAAAGACGGCGTTATAGACATCGTTGACACTGGCCAGAACATGGGTGTTGGGAACCAGGGCGGGATAAACCGAAACCTGGATGGGCTGGCCGCCGCCGGGCTTCCCCTGCCCTCCGCCGGAACCGGCCGCGGGCGAAACCACCTTGACCACGCCCAGCAATTTGATCGTGTAGCCCAGCTTTTCGGCAAACTCGATGTCGGCCTCGCTCACGGCGCGAATGCCCTCCACCGAAATGCCCGCCGGCGGAACCCAAAAACCATGCGCCAGCGAGGCCAGGATGCCGGTTTTGTGCATGGAATCCAAACCGTCCACATCCATGGCCGGATCGGCTTCGGCATAGCCCATTTTTTGCGCTTCCGCCAGGGTGGGAGCGAACCCGGCATGCTCCAGTTTCATGCGGGTGAGAATGTAATTGCAGGTGCCGTTGACGATTCCGTAGATCTGGGAAATCCGATTGCCCACAAACCCTTCGCGCAAGACCTTGATAATGGGGATGCCCCCGGCCACGCTGGCTTCGTAATACAGATTGGCCCCGTGTTGGCGCGAGGCGGCGAACAACTCCTCGCCGTGGGCGGAGATCAGGGCCTTGTTGGCCGTGATGACCGGCTTGCCCAGGCGGAGGGCCGTCAAAATCATGGTTTTGGCGATGGTGGTTCCTCCGACCAGCTCAATGACGGCGTGAACCTGCGGGTCCTGGATCACGCCCAGCCAATCGGTGGTCATCAGCGCGGCCGGGATGGGGTAAGGGCGCGGTTCGTCCAGCGCCTTGACCGCGACTTTGCGCAGGCGGATTTGCAGGCCGAGCCGCGATTCCAACAACGCTCCGTTCCGGCGCCAGTGGTGAAAAACACCGCTGCCCACCGTCCCGCCGCCGATTAAGCCAAAATTCACTTGATCCATAACTTGCGCGCCGGGCGCGCGATTCCAAAATTCAAGCCTTGCGCAAGGGCGTTGGCGGCGCAAGTTTAAAGTGGAAAAACAAACGATCAACTTATGGCGAATACAGAATCCTCGAAGTTTTTTGGCAGATTGCGAATGTGGCGCCGGATCCTGGCGCGGACGGCAGCCGGCGCGTGGCCTGTCCTGTTCCTGGCGGCGTGCTGGCAGAGCTTTCCGGTTTGCGCCGCCGGGGGTCAATCCACCAACACCGCCGCCGCCCCGCCGGCGGTCGCGGCCGCCGCCGCCGCGCCGGCGGAGGTGATCAATTACACCTATCAGGTGGTGAATACTTTTCCGCATGATCCGCGCGCTTTTACCCAGGGCCTGCTTTTCCACGATGGCAAGTTGCTGGAAAGCACCGGTTTGTACGGCCAATCCAGCCTGCGCGAAGTGAATTTAGCCACCGGGACTGTCCTGCGGAAATGGGATGTGCCCAGCCAGTATTTTGCCGAAGGCCTGACGTTGCTGGACGGCAAACTCTATCAACTGACCTGGAAGGAGGGCAAGGCTTTCGTGTATGACTTGAATGCGGATCCCAAAGGTTTTCGCAAGGCGGGGGAGTTCACTTACACGGGGGAAGGGTGGGGTCTGGCCACTGACGGCCATTGGCTGATTATGAGCGATGGCACCAGCACCCTTCGCTTTCTCAATCCCGCCACTTTTGCGGTGGATCACAAGATCCAGGTTTTCAAGGACGGCCTGCCGCAGGAGCGCCTCAACGAACTGGAGTATGTCCAAGGCCAAATCTATGCCAACATTTGGCAGACCGACTGGGTGGCGCGCATTGATCCCGTCACGGGAAAGGTGGCGGGCATGATTGATTTCAGCTTTTTGCTCCCGGCGGCGGACCGAATTCCGCCGCCCGGGATTCCGCCGTCCGATGTGCTCAACGGCATCGCCTACGACCCGGCGGGGGACCGCCTGTTCGTCACCGGCAAGAACTGGCCCAAGCTTTTTGAAGTCCGGTTGAAAAGGAAATGAAGGGAAAGGTGCTGCGCCCATCTTGCGTGGTAGGGCGCGCACTCCGTGCGCGCCGCGGCGGGCAGGGGACTGCCCGCCCTACCATCCAAGACGGCGCATCGCAAATCTCAATAGCGGTAATGCTCCGCCTTGTAAGGGCCGTCCGGGGAAACGCCCAGATAGCCGGCTTGTTTTGGGGTGAGCCGGGTCAGCTTGACGCCGATTTTTTCCAGGTGCAGGCGCGCCACTTCTTCGTCGAGAATCTTGGGCAGGCGATAGACTCCCGGCTGATAGGTTTCCTTGTTTTTCCAAAGATCCAATTGGGCCAGGACCTGGTTGGAAAAGGAATTGGACATGACGAAGCTGGGATGGCCGGTGGCGCAGCCCAGGTTGACCAGGCGCCCCTCGGCCAGCAGGTAAATGCTGCGGCCGCTGGGGAAGGTGTACTTGTCAACCTGCGGCTTGATGTTGATCTTCTTGACGCCGGGACGCCGGTTCAAAAGGTCCACCTCAATTTCGTTGTCGAAATGGCCGATGTTGCAGACAATGGCCTGGTCTTTCATCTTTTCCAGGTGCGCCAGGGTGATGACCTCGCAATTGCCGGTGCAGGTGACGTAAATATCCGCCTGCCCCAGGGTGTCCTCGACCGTGGCGACTTGGAAGCCTTCCATGGCCGCCTGCAAGGCGTTGATCGGGTCAATTTCCGTGACGATGACGCGCGCCCCAAAACCGCGCAGGGAATGGGCCGAGCCTTTGCCCACGTCGCCGTAACCGCAAACGCAGGCCACTTTGCCCGCCACCATCACGTCGGTGGCGCGTTTGATGCCGTCGGCCAGCGATTCGCGGCAGCCGTAAAGATTGTCAAACTTGGATTTGGTGACCGAGTCGTTGACGTTGATGGCGGGCACCAGAAGCCGGCCCGCTTCCTTCATCTGGTAAAGACGATGCACCCCGGTGGTGGTTTCCTCGCTCACGCCCTTCCAGTCCCGGGCGATGCCATGCCAGAGGCCGGGGCGTTCCTTGAGGACGCGCCGCAGCAGGTTCTTGATGACCTGCTCCTCGTGCGAAGCGCTGGCGGTCTTCACCCAGCCGCCGCCATTCTCCAATTCATAGCCTTTGTGAATGAGCAGCGTGGCGTCGCCGCCGTCGTCCACAACCAATTGCGGGCCGAATCCGCCGGGATGAACAATCGCCCGCAGCGTGCAATCCCAGTACTCCTCCAGGGTCTCGCCCTTCCAGGCAAAGACCGGCACGCCGGCGCGGGCCATTGCCGCCGCCGCGTGGTCCTGCGTGGAAAAGATATTGCAGCTCGCCCAGCGCACCGACGCTCCCAGCGCCTGCAAACTTTCGATCAGCACCGCCGTTTCCACCGTCATGTGCAACGAGCCGGTGATGCGCACGCCCGCCAAAGGCCGGCCGGGCGCGTACTTGCGCCGGATGGACATCAGGCCGGGCATTTCCTGCTCGGCGATGTCAATGGCCTTGCGCCCGTATTCCGCCAGGCTCAAATCTTTGACTTGGAAGTCCGGGGGTCCGTTGCCGGCGGCGGCGGCGGACGCCGGGGCGCGTTTGGTTGGGCGGGAGGATGGCAGTTTAATGGCAGGCATAAGCTGGGTCGGGTTTTGCTGGATCGGGCGGCCAACGGGTTTATTTGACAGCCTTTTTCAATTCCTGCGCCTTGTCCGTCTTTTCCCACGTTATGGAATCCAGGTCGTCTATTTTGCCGAAATGCCCGTAATTGGTCGTCTTGGAGTAGATCGGGCGCAGGAGCTTGAGTTGCTGGATGATGGCGGCCGGCTTGAAATTGAACACCGCGCGGACCGCCTTCTCGATTTTTTCGTCGCTGACCGTGCCGGTGCCAAAAGTGTCCACACAAACGGAAACCGGGTCCGGATGGCCGATGGCGTAGGCGAATTGAATTTCCGCCCGGGTCGCCAGCCCCGCCGCCACGATGTTCTTGGCGATGTAACGGCCCAGGTAGGCCGCGCTCCGGTCCACCTTGGACGGGTCCTTGCCGCTGAAGGCGCCGCCGCCGTGCCGGCCCATGCCGCCGTAGCTGTCAACTATAATCTTCCGCCCCGTCAGCCCCGTGTCCCCCTGCGGGCCGCCCACCACGAACCGCCCGGTGGGGTTGACCAGGAACCGCGTGCTCTTGTCCAGCATCTCCGCCGGCAGGACCTTGCGGATGACTTCCCGGATGATGAAATCCTTGATTTCCTTGTGCTTGACATCGGCGGCGTGCTGCGTGGAAACCACCACGTTGGCCACGCGCACCGGCCGGCCGTTCTCATACTGGACGGAAACCTGGGTCTTGGAGTCCGGCCGCAGCCAGGCCACCCGGCCGCTCTTGCGCAGGCGGTTCAACTCGCGGCCCAGCCGGTGGGCGAACATGACCGGCGCGGGCATCAATTCCGGCGTCTCCTCGCAGGCGTAGCCGAACATCAAACCCTGGTCCCCCGCCCCCTGCTCCGCCGTCTCCTTGCCCTCCGCCGCCCGCGCGTCCACGCCCTGGGCGATGTCCGGGCTTTGGCGGGTGACCAGATTGGTGATGAACACCTTGTCGGCGTGAAAAACATCCTCCTCATGCACGTAGCCGATGCCGCGGATGGCCTCGCGCACCAGTTCGTTGATGTGGACGACGGCTTTGCTGGTGATTTCGCCGCCGACGACCACCATGTTGCTCTTGGCGTAAGTCTCGCACGCCACGCGGCTGCGCGGGTCCTGGGCGATATAGGCGTCCAGCACCGCGTCAGAAATCGTGTCGCACACTTTGTCGGGATGGCCTTCGCCGACCGATTCCGAAGAAAAGATAAAGGATTTATTCATGCTCGCTCTGATTATAAAATTACATATTGACGTATCCTGATAAGAAGATATATGACTTTGAAACTCGGTCAACCTTTATTTGCATGGCGGCCATTTTGAAATCGTTGCGGGCGCTGTCGGACCCGACGCGCCTGCGCATCATGGCGCTGCTGGAGCGCAACGAGCTGTCGGTCCACGAACTGCAGGAAATCACCCTCCTGGGCCAGTCGCGCATCTCCACCCACCTGGGCTTGTTGCTGGAATCGGGCCTGCTGGATTCGCGGCGCGACGGCAAGCGGACCTTCTACAAGATCGCCGCGGCGGCGGAGGGCGCGGCGCGCGAATTCATCCCGCTGGCCGTGCGCGGCGCGGCGGAACTGCCGGACCACGCCGCCGACCAGCTCAACCTCAAACTCATTCTGGGACGGCGCGCCCAGCAGGCCCAGCTTTATTTCAACCAGGTGGCCGGGCGTTTTGACCGCAGCTACGGGCCGGGCCGCTCCTGGCAGGCCTTCGGGCAATTGCTCCTGCGCATCCTGCCGCCCCTGGTGGTGGCCGATCTGGGCGCGGGCGAAGGCTTGCTCAGCGAATTGCTGGCGCGCCGCGCCAAACGCGTCATTGCCGTGGACAACTCGGAAAAAATGGTGGATTTCGGGGCCAACAAAGCCCGCAAGAACAAAATCAAGAACCTGGAATTCCGCCTGGGCGATTTGGAAAATCCGCCCATTGAACCAGCCAGCGTGGACCTGGTGATTTTGAGCCAGGCGCTCCATCACGCCGCCAGCCCGGAAAAAGCCATCCGCGGCGCGCACGCCATTTTGCGCCCGCCCGGACAAATCATGATTCTGGACTTGTTGCAGCACAACTTCGAGCAGGCGCGCGAGCTGTACGGCGACCGCTGGCTCGGTTTTTCCGAAAGCGATTTGCACCGCTGGCTCGAAGCCGCCGGCTTCCGCAAAATCGAAGTGACCGTCGTCGCCCGCGAAGACCAGCCCCCCCACTTTGAAACCGTCCTGGCGGGCGGGGAGAAGTAATGGCGAATGTTTGCGGAAGTTTGCAAGGCCGTAATCATCGGCCACTTGCGCAGCCCGGAAACCCATAGGGAACCCGAAGGAATCACCCCATCATGGCGGCGATTCGAAAACCCCGCCTGGTCACTGTTCCCAATCCGGGGGGTCTTCCATGCCAAATTCCATGATGCGCGCGACATCCCGGCGTCCATCCAAAATCCTCTCAATGCTCACCCCCAGTTCACCCGGAATATAATAGATCAGGAAATTCGTTCTGCTGATGACCCAAAACCGCAAAGTTCGGTGCCGGCCAGCCCATTTGGGATGCACACCAGCCAGTGGATGTTGGGCAAGGAACTCTGTGGCCTCCTGTGCCAGCTCAAGAAACCGGTCAGCCGACTGCGGGCCTTGTCGGACAGAAATGAAAGCGAAAAGGCGATCCAGGTCGCTCTGCGCGCGCGCGCTGATCCGGGCCGTCATCTACCCTTTCCTCATCGCCCGGGCGAGTTTTCCCCCTCGCTGGCGAATCCCCTCCCAAACGGAATCGGTCAGCGGAAAATGTTCGCTCTTGATTCCTTCGTCAATCAGGGCGTCAAATTCGCCGGGGTCCGGAGGAACGTAGGCTCTCAAAATCAGCAATTTCCCGCCGCGGGAAATGACCGTCGGATGGCCTTGAAGGGCGGCGTCGGCCAATTTGCCGAGCGAACTCTTGGCCTCGCTGAGACTGCAAGTTTTCATTTTGAACCAAAAATAGACTGCTTTTGGACTATTGTCAACCTGGCTGGCCGCGCCCAAATCCTCGCTTAAGAAATTCTTTCAACCGCGAAATACGCGAAATACGCGAAAAATCCAGACCCCTTCCCCCGAAAGCTTTCCGGTTTCGCGTATTTCGCGTATTTCGCGGTTCCCTCTGTTTTCTATATGGGCACGGTTTTTGAACCTCTACATTTCTCGCGGTCTTCGCGGAATGTTGCCATCGTTAGGCGAGGATTTGGGCCGCGGCTGAATTCATTTTTCCCCTTGACATACATAGCCTCACAATGTATTGTGCCGCCATGATCACTAAAAAACTTGTCGCGGCCCCGGCCGGGCCGGTGGTTTTGCCCATCGCTTCCCAGGGCGGGAACCGCGGCCATACCCTGATTGAATATGTTTAACCTCGAACCATCCATCACAGAATGGCGGCGGCAGATGCTCGCCGCCGGCATCAAAACTCCCGTGCCGCTGGAGGAACTGGAAAGCCACCTGCGCGACGAAATCGAGCGGCAGATGAAATCGGGACTGGACGAAGCGGATGCCTTCCAGACGGCCGTTCAGAAGATCGGGCAGCCGCGCATGGTCCAAAACGAATTCAAAAAAGTCGAAGAACAAAGGAAAGCTCTTCATTCTAAATTGCTCAAAACCCTGGCCGTGGTTCTCACCAGTTCGACTGCGTTGGGCTTGGCTTGCATGGCCTTATTAAATAACTGTGAGAAGTCCTTTTTCCTTGGCGAGCCGGTCAGCGCGATGGGCTTGGGCAGTATGGCCCTTTTAAAATACACCTTTGTCGCAAGATGCATGGTTGGCATGGTGGTGGGTTTTGAATTGCCGGTGATCCTGCTGGCGCTGGTGAAAAGCGGCGTTCTGAATCACGAGAAGATGGTGAGCCTGCGCCGCTACGTCATTGTCTGGAATCTCATTCTGGGCGCATTGTTCACCTCCCCTGAAGTCCTTACCCAGGCAATCCTGGCGGTAGTCTTGCAAGCGCTTTACGAGATCAGCGCCTGGATCGCCTGGTATTGGGAGCGCCAGGAGAAAAAAACGCAAAGAAGCTGAACAATCTTCGGCTGCGCCCCATCCTGTCCGGCTGATTGGACGCTCCAACAAGCCCATCGCCGGCCCACACCCCCTTTCGGCGGACCCTCAACCGGCCCGCGCTACGTTCTTGGCTGCCTGCTGGAAGGCCAAGCGCGAACCGCGCAAGTATAGTGACCCCTTTGACCTGGTTGACACGGGCCAACCTCTGTGATACCATTTTAATACTGAAATGCCGCGCAAAGTGCGACAATTGATTGCCGATCTCGAAAAGGCCGGGTTTCTGAACCGGGGCGGAAAGGGCAGCCATCGGAATTTCATTCACCCGACCGGGGCGCGCGTCACCCTGAGCGGACAGCCAGGTCACGACGCCCAGCCCTATCAGGAACGGCAGGTGCGGCGGCAGATTGAGGAGAGCCAAAAATGAAGAAAATCGAATTGAGTGCCAGGGCCGCCCGTTACACGAAAATCGTGGAATGGAGCGATGAGGACGGCTGTTTTGTGGGCAGCGCGCCGCCCTTGATCGGGCCATGCTGCCACGGCAAGAATGAAGCCAGGGTCTATGCCCAACTGTGCGGGATTGTGGAAGAATGGATAGCGCTTTTGGAAGGTGACGGCCATGCCCTGCCCGAACCGCTGGGCAAAAAGGAATTCAGCGGCAAATTTGTCTTGCGCGTGGAGCCGGCCCTTCACCGCCGTCTGGCCGCCAAAGCCCTCGCCGCCGGCGAAAGCCTCAATACCTACTGCGTCAAAGCGCTGGTGAAGTCGTAATCCTTTGATTGCGGCTGGCCGCGATGAGCGTTTTGCGTCTCTTTGCGGCAAATCCGCAATCCGCAATCCGCAATCCGCAATTCATCCTATCTCCAAACCCGCGCCAATTCTTCCAGCTTCGCCATAGCCCGGCCCGAATCCACCAACTCCTCCCCCGCCTCCCATCCCTCCGTCAGTGACCGCGCCTTTTCCGCCACGAACAACGCCGCCGCGCAATTCAACAACACCATGTCCCGTTTCGGCCCCCGGTCCTCGCCCCGCAGCAATCGCCGCACGATGTGCGCGTTCGCCTGCCGGTCGCCGCCGGCCAGGTCCGCCAATTCCGCCGGTTGCACGGGAAAATCCCGCGGCGACAGCGTCGAAACCGAAAACCCGCGCTCCTGATAAAACTCCGCGACGCAATTGTCGCCCAAGGTGGAAAGCTCGTCCAAATGCAACACGGCATCGCCGGCAAAAACCGCGCCCGACACCACCATGCCCCGGCGCGCCCCCAGCAATTGCAGCACTTGCCCGATGGGCTGGCACAATTCCGGCCGCGGCACCCCGATGACTTGCGCCGCCGGACGGACCGGATTGAGCAGAGGCCCCAGAAAATTAAAAATCGTCCGCTGCCCGCGGGCCGCGCAAAGCTTTCGCGCCGGGGCGATTTCCCGGAAAGCGGGGTGATATTTCGGCGCGAAAAAAAAGGCGAAGTGATGCTCGCGCAATCCCCGCGCCGCCTCCTCCGGCTCCATCTCAATTTTGATCCCCAGCGCTTCCAGCACATCCGCGCTTCCCGCCTGCGAGGTGATGGCCCGGTTGCCGTGCTTGGCCACCGTCACGCCCGCCGAAGCCAGGATGAGGGCGACTGTGGTGGAAATGTTAAACGTGTTCAGCCGGTCGCCGCCCGTGCCGCAAACATCCAGCATTGGGCGCGAGCGCGTTTCGGCATCCAGGGGCGGGGAGATGGATTTGGCGCGCAATTCCCGCGCGAAGGCCGCGATTTCCGAAACCACTTCCCCTTTCTGCGCCAGCGCCGCGAGAAAATCCGCCTTGATCTGCGGCGCGACGTCCTGCCGGATCAAGGCCTCCACCGCGCGCGCCACCTCCGGGTCGGAGAGCGATTGCTTGTCCGCCAGTTGTTGCGTCAGGATTTCCAGCACCCCGGAACATTAGAACATCCGGTGAAGATTGCGAGTCTTGAATCTTCCTCCTTTCCCACGGTAGGGCGAGACTCCGTCGAGCCGTGACTCGATTTCCAGACTCGATTTCCGGGAAAAAGTCACGGCTCGACAGAGTCTCGCCCTACCGGCGGGATGTTCTCTTCCTCCGTTCATTATTGCGCGCTTCCGGTTCCGCGTTCACTCTTCAGCACGATGAACACGGTCGTTTTATCGTCCCACACCGCCGCGCTTTTTGCGGTGGCGGTGGAGCGGGCCGCCGAACTGTTGCGCGCGGGCCAATTGGTCGCTCTGCCCACGGAAACCGTCTATGGCCTGGCCGCCAATGCCTGGGACGCCGCCGCCGTCGCCCGCATTTATCAGGTCAAGGGCCGGCCCGCGCACAATCCCATCATTGTTCACGTCGCCGGTTTGGAACTGGCGCGGGACTGTGTTGCCGGGTGGCCGCCTCTGGCCGATAAATTGGCCCGGGCCTTCTGGCCCGGCCCGCTGACCCTGGTTTTGCCCCGTTCGTCGCGCATCCCGGACATCGTCGCCGCCGGCGGCCCGACTGTGGGGGTCCGCTGGCCCTCCCATCCTTTTATCCAGGCGGTCATCCGCGCCTGTGGTTTCCCCCTGGCCGCTCCCAGCGCCAATCCCGCCGGCCGAGTTTCCCCCACCAACGCCGGGCATGTGCGCAAGGCTTTTGATGGCCGGATCCCGCTGATCGTGGACGGCGGCCCATCGCAAGTGGGCCTGGAATCCACCGTGCTGGACCTGGCCGCCGCGCGGCCGCGCCTGTTGCGTCCCGGCATGATCCACGCCGAATCTTTGCGGGCGGTGATGGGGGAAGCGGAATTGCTGGACGCGCCCGGCGAGTCCGCCGCCGGGACCGTCCTGCGCAGTCCGGGAATGTTGCCCGGACACTATTCACCAAAGGCGAAATTGGTCGTCCTCTCCTGGCGCGACCGTGCCGATCTATCCTCCCAACTTCAGGCGCTTGATTTTCCTCCCCAAAAGATTTGCGTCATAGCCCACAGCCCGATCCTGTTGTCCGGTGATTTTTGCCGGGTGGCCGCGCTCCCCCACGACGCCGAAGCGTTCGCGCGCGCCCTTTACGCCGAGCTCCACCAATGCGACGAATCCGGCGCGGCCCTCATCGTGGTCGAAGCCCCGCCCCCGCGCGAGACTTGGCGCGCCATCGCCGACCGCCTCTCCCGCGCCGCGCAATAAGTTTTCCTTCTCGCAGCCCTGGTGGGCCAGACCATGATTGACGAAAAAATTGAAGTGGGCCAGACTGGCGGCCGTCCAAAGACGAACTGATGAAACGATTCGGCATTTTCTGGGGGTTGCTCTTCTGCGCCATCGCGGCCCAGGCGCAAACGAACAAAACTCAACGGCTGACTCTGGAACAAACCATCCAGATGGCCATCGAGCACAATCTCAATCTGAAAATCCAGCGTTACGTCCCCGCGCTGGATCAATTTGCCCTCGGCGCCGTTTACGGCGCCGCTTACGAACCGGCCTTCAACGCCGCCGCCAAGGACAGCCACAGCGACAATCCGGGCAACGTCTTCAATGGCATCCCGGCTCAGAACATTGACGATCAAAATTACCAGTTCGGCATCGGCGGGGCCAACGGCGGCAACGCCCTCACTCCGTGGGGCTTGCAATACAGCCTGACCAGCAGCCTGGACAAATCCGCCTACCAAACCTTCAGTACCAACGGCCTGCCCCTGGCGCCTTACACCCTGGACACCACCACCGCCGGCCTCAATCTTATCCAGCCCTTGCTGAAGAATTTTTGGATTGACTCCACCCGCTCCGCCATCCTGGTCGCCAAGAAAACCATCCAATACGATGAATACGGATTTTACCTCGCCGTCATGACCAACATCAGCGCCACCGAACAGGCCTATTACGAATTGAATTACGCCTTTGAAAATGTCCAGGTGCAGGAGGATGCGGTTCGCCTGGCCGCCCAACTGGTGGCGGAAAACAGACGCAGAGTCCAAGCCGGCGTCCTCACCGACCTGGACGTGGCGCAATCGCTCTCCCAACTGGCTTCCAGCCAGGCGGCCTTGCTGGCGGCCGGGCAACTGGTCAGCCAGGACGAAAACAATTTGAAAGCCCTCATCACCGACCGCTACCGGGAGTTGTCCGACGTGGAGCTTGTTCCCGAGGAAAAGCTCCTGGCCGTGCCGGAAATGTTCGACCTGGAAGGAAGCTGGCAAACCGCCATGACCAAGCGCCCCGACCTGTTGCAGGCCAAAGTGGCCGTGGAACGCCTGGATGTCAGCCGGCGCTTCCAGAAAAACCAGCTTTTCCCCGAACTGGACCTGACCGGAAGCTATGGCCGCACCGGATTGAATGGGACCCTGGGCGGCTCCTATGGTGATATTTCCGCCAACTCCTTTCCCAATTACTCCTACGGCGCGATCCTGTCCGTGCCGCTCGGCAACCGGGCCGCCCGCAATAATTACAAAGCCGCCAAAGCTTCCGTGGAACAGGCGCAGGCCGTCTATCAATTAGTCGAGCAAAACATCCTGATTCAAATCCAAAACACCATCGAGAAAGCCAAGAGCGACCTCGCCCAAACCAAAGCCACTCACGACGCCCGCGAATATGCCGGCCAGGCCCTCCAGGCCGAGGAGAAAAAGATGCAAGTCGGCACCAGCACCTCTTTCATCGTCCTCCAATTGCAAAGCAATTTGACCGCCGCCCGCTCCGCGGAAATCCGGGCCTTGGCCGATTACAACGAGGACCTGGCCCAACTGGCGCAATTTGAAGGGACCATCCTGGAAAAACACCATTTGACTGTGAAGATTTATTGACGGGATTTGACGGCCCTTTGATCCTTCGCATGAGCACTCCCGCCACGCCTGCTTCTTTCTCCCGCCCGGTGGCGGACGGGAAGTTTTTCCGCGCCGGCGAACAGAAGTTTTATCCCAAGGGCGTGACTTACGGCCCGTTGACCCCCGGCGCGGGCCAGGAACCTTTTGCCAGCCCGGAACAAACCGCCCGGGACTTTGAACTCATCCGGCAATTGGGCGCCAATCTTCTTCGCGTCTATCATGCTCCGCCGCGCTGGTTTTTGGACCTGGCCGCCGCCAGCCAACTCCGGCTGCTCATTGACATTCCGTGGAACAAGCATCTTTGCTTCCTGGATTCACCCGCCGCCCAGGACCAGGCCCGCCAGGCAGTCCGCCGCGCCGCGGCCAATTCCGCCGCCCATCCCGCCGTTTTCGCTTACAGCGTCGTCAATGAGCTGCCGCCCGACATCGTCCGCTGGAGCGGGGCGCGCGCGGTGGAGGATTTCCTGGATGAGTTGGCGGACGCGGCCAAAAAGGAGGACCCCGGCTGCCTCTGCACGTTTGCCAATTATCCGCCCACCGAGTTTTTGCATCCGTCCAACATGGATTTTCTTTGCTTCAACGTCTTTCTCCACCAGCCGCGGCCGTTTGAAAATTACCTGGCCCGCCTGCAAACCATGGCCGGCTCCAAGCCGCTGCTCCTGGGGGAAACCGGCCTGGACAGCCTGCGCGAAGGCGAGGCCCAAAAATGTGAAATGCTCGCCTGGCAGATCGAACTGGCTTTTCGCGGCGGCCTGGCCGGCGTCCTGGTCTATAGCTTCACCGACGAGTGGCACAAGGACGGGCGCCAAGTGCCCGATTGGCATTTCGGCCTGACCACCCGCGAGCGCCAGCCCAAGGAATCCTTTGCCGTGGTCCGACAACAATTCCAGGCCGCGCCCCGCTTTCCTCTCCCGCGCCGCCCCAGGATTTCCGTCGTCCTCGCCTGCTTCAATGCCGCCCGCACCCTCCGGCCATGCCTGGATTCGTTGACCCGCCTGAACTACCCCGATTACGAAGTCGTGGTGGTGGACGACGGCTCGACCGACGACACCCCGCAAATCGTTTCGCAATACAATGGCTTGCGGCGCATCCGCCAGGAACATTTGGGCCTGTCCGCCGCGCGCAACGCCGGCATCGCCGCCAGCACGGGTGAAATTGTCGCCTTCACCGACGCCGATTGCCGGGCGGACGAGGACTGGCTCTATTATCTGGCGGGCGATCTGCTGCGGGGCGCTTTTGCCGGCATCGGCGGCCATAATTTCCTGCCCCAGGACGATTCCCCCGTGGCCGCCGCGGTCATGGCCTCCCCCGGCGGCCCGGCCCACGTCATGCTGACCGACCGGCTGGCCGAGCACATACCCGGCTGCAACATGGCCTTCTACAAATGGGCTTTGGCGGAAATCGGCTGTTTTGATCCTATGTTTGACAAAGCGGGGGACGACGTGGACCTTTGCTGGCGCTTGCAGCAGCGCGGCTGGCAAATCGGGTTCAGCCCGGGCGGATTCGTCTGGCACTGCCGCCGTTCCACCGTGGCCGCCTACCTGGAGCAGCAGCGCGGCTATGGCGAAGCCGAGGCCATGCTCGCCCGGCGCCATCCCGAATACTTCAACTCCTTCGGCGGCGGCGTCTGGCGGGGGCGCATTTACGGCGCGGCCGCGCCCGGCCTGACGGTGCGCCGGCCCGTCATTTACCGGGGCTTGTTCGCCACGGGCTTTTTCCAAAGCCTCTACCGCGCCGCCCCGGCCGGCCTGCCCATGTTGTGCTCCTCCCTGGAATATCATCTGCTGGTCAATCTGCCGCTGCTGGTTCTGTCCGTCCCGTTCCACTGGTTCTTGCCGCTGGCCGCGGCCAGCCTGGGCCTTTCCATCGGCGTGTGCCTCGCCGCGGCGGCGCAGGCGCGGCTGCCGCGCAACCAGGTCCGCTGGTGGTCCCGCCCGCTGGTGGCCCTCCTTTTTTTCCTGCAACCGCTCCAGCGCGGCTGGGCGCGCTACCGCGGACGGCTCCGCCTCGGCCCGGCCCAGCCCCGCTCCCTGGAAACTTTGGAATCGCTCTCCCTTCAGGACAGCGACCGCGAGCTCGGTCAAGCGCAATACTGGTCCAACGCCGGGGTGGACCGCCTGGAGTTCCTCGCCCGCATCCTCGCCCGCCTGGAGAAGCGCGGCTGGCAATTCCGGGTGGACGCCGGCTGGAGCGACTTTGACGTGGAGATCTTTGGCAGCCGCTGGGCCGCGCTCCAACTGGCCACCGCGGCCGAGCCGCACCCCGGCGGAAAACAAATGTTGCGCTGCCGCCTGCGCTCCGCCTGGCCGCTCGCCTCCCGCGCGGCCTTCTTTGTCCTGCTCGGCCTGGAACTGGTGGTGATCGGCCTGCTGCGCGGCGGCCGCCCCTGGATTTGGTCATTATTATTGACATTGCTCGCCTTCCCCTGGTGGCTGCGGCGCGAACAGCGCGCCCTGCTCCGCCTGGTTGCCGTCCTCCTGGACCAGGCCGCCGCCGAAAGCGGCCTGGCCAAAATCTCCCTGCCGAAGGAACCGGGGCCGGTGGGCCATTGATAAAGTCCTGATTGGGGAACACTGAATTATCAATGACAAATACTCAATGGCAAATTCTCGATTTCCAGCCGGGAGTGACACCTTATGGGCTTTCAGGATTGAAAATTGGCCATTGAAAATTGGCCATTGGTTATCAAGACTCGCTCCCGACAAGGCTGAGATGCGCCCGGTTCCGGGCCAGGGCGCGAAGGCGGCTTGACGGACCCCTGCCCTGGCCGCAACGTGTTGCCCGGCTGATTTTATGAAGCAATACCTCGATCTGTTGCGGAACATTCTCGATCACGGCGTCATTCGGGGTGACCGAACGGGCACCGGGACCCGGAGCCTCTTCGGGGCGCAATTGCGCTTTGACTTGTCGAAAGGCTTCCCGCTCGTGACCACGCGAAAAGTCTTCTTCAAAGGCGTCATCCGCGAACTGCTCTGGTTTCTCGCCGGAGACACCAACATCAAGTATCTCACGGATCATAATGTTCATATCTGGGATGCCTGGGCGGATGAAAAGGGCGACTTGGGTCCCGTGTATGGCGCGCAATGGCGGGCCTGGCCGGCCCCGGACGGCAGGAAAATAGACCAAATCAGCCAGCTCATCACCCAAATCCGGTCAAAACCGGAATCCCGGCGGCACATCGTCAGCGCCTGGAATCCCGCCGTGCTCCCGGACGAAAGGAAAAGCCCGCAGGAGAATGTCCGCGCCGGATGCGCCGCCCTGGCCTCCTGCCACACCCTCTTCCAATTCTACGCGGCGCAGGGGCGGCTCTCCTGTCAACTCTACCAACGCTCGGTGGACTGCCCGGTGGGCATGGTTTTCAACGTGCCGCAGTATTCGTTATTGACGCACCTCGTCGCCCAACAGTGCGATTTGGAACCCGGCGACTTCGTCTGGACCGGCGGCGATTGCCACATATATCTGAACCAGATTGAAGGCGTCCGGGAGCAACTCCAGCGCGAACCCCGCCCTCTGCCCAAGCTGGTCATCCGGCGCAAACCGCCCACCATCTTCGAGTACCAGTTCGAGGATTTTGAAATCGCCGGCTACGACCCGCACCCGCCGATCAAGTACCCGGTGGCCGTGTGATCCTTCAAGATTGCGCCCCATAACCTTGGTGTTCGCGCAGATTTTACCATCCCGATTCCGAATCGGGAGATAACGCGGATGGTAGGGTCGTCTCGCCGAGACGACCGGACGCCTTCCCGATTCCGAATCGGGATCCATACCTGGAATCCGTGCAATCAGTGCTATCCGTGGTTGAATTCCTTTGGTTGCGGCCAGGACGCGCCGGGCTTTTCGTGCTCTTTTGCGGCCGATTCATCATTGGCTGCCGTTTTACCGCGCCATCAGCAAACCCGTCCGGCCAGCGCCCGGCGAAGCCGTCCCAGCAACCGCGCCCCGTTCCTCAAGTCATGTTCCCAAATCCTCACCACGCGCCACCCCTGCGCCCGCAGCGCGCGATTCACCTTCCGATCCCTTGCCCGATTCCCGCTCAACTTCCTTTGCCAGAACGCCCGATTATGCCGGGGCCGGGTCCCATGCTTTGGGCAGCCGTGCCAGAAACACCCATCCACAAAAACCGCCACCCGCTGCGCGCGAAACGTGAAATCAGGCTTTCCAAACAAAGCCATCTTTCGCCGCCAACCCGTGACGTGATGCCGCCGCAGAATCTTCGCCAGCGCCCCCTCCGTCTCTCTGTTTCCAGAGGACCGGATTCTCCCCATCAGCTCCGACCGCTTCGCTTTGGAGAAGACGTCAGGCATTGGCGTTCATGCAGCGGGCTCTACAACGACAAGATCCCAGGTCGGCTAACATGCCGAGCTAATTGGTTTTGAATGTCAACGAGGAGGTCCTTTTTCAGACGGAATAGAGGTTTACATTTCTTCAAAGACTTGAAGGTGCAGGAGTCCAGATAGCCGAAATGAAACACCAGCTGAAAAGGCTCTTGATGTGGAGCTTCAAACGCAAATGTCGGCGAGATGAATAGCGCATTGGTCTTTTTGAACTTCTTCCCGTGCTGCGCCGGCAACGAAAATCCTGGAAGGAGACGATGGCAAGTCCACTTGGCATGCGCACGATCACAAAAGGCAGAGGCTTCGAGAACACAGCCCTTCGCGCTTTGGCGTTCCAAAGGCTGAAGCTTGCCAAGCGTCTTACCAATGAGTTCATGAGTCGTTTCACGCAGTCTCTTGTTCCACGGATCGTAAAGATTTCCGGGAACAGTATCCGCAATCTGATCTCTCGCCAAATGCAAACGCGCGTTGATTCTGGCTTTGGCCGTCAAATCCTCAGTCGGGTGAGCACGCCGAAAAAAATGCGGGCCAAAAGCAGAATAGTTTTCCAGATTGCCAACACTCGATTCAAGCCGATCCAGGAAAGGGCCTGTGGCTGCCAGCAGCGCGTTCGCTATTACTTCCGCTGTTGATTTACCTCTGATCTGCTCCTCAAGGCCGGCTTTCGCAAGTCCATACAAGAGTTTCCTTAGTGCCCTGTCGTTGTCGGGCCCGTTTCCGAGCAAGAGCTGAAAATCATTGACGGTCGCGAAAACTGATTCATTCACTAGATGCTCCCAAAGAAACAGCAGTTTGAAAGCTCCGAGTCCATGGAGCTTCTTGGTGAGTGCTTTCGAAATGAGTTCCACGTCGCACTTGCCATCCCGTATGCACGATGACTTTTCCATGTCCAGCCAAACCGTCGGCGGTGGAATGATGCTCTCACACACCCTTCGCAAGAATCTTGGGTTCTCGGTCCAACCGAGCAAAATGTATGGCCCGTTATCCGGGGCGATTATCCTGTCCAGACGAGGTTGGAGGGCATTAGCCAAGTTGTCTGCATCATAGATGAATTCCATCCCCTCCAGTTTCAGATCGAGAAAGATTAAACGAACTCCGTTTAATGGCTTTGCCGGCAAATCGCGCTGTCTCCCCGTGTAGAACCGGGACGCGACTCCTCTTTGGGCAAGAGCACATAATAGAGGCAAGGCTTGCTCTTCCGCCTTATCGTCAATGACAACAACTCTGCCATTTCTTGGTAAATTCATGCGTTACACGTTCCCTCCTTTGAAGGACAGAGCGACAAGCGCCCCATGTGTGAATTCTTTTGGCAAGTCGGTTTCCTGGTACCGTGGAAAACCCAAGACGCCTCCTTGTGCCGACATCACCTCGCTTACGATGTGCAAGCCGAGGCCCATGCCCCCCGGCTTCATGCTTACGAATGGCTTAACCATTTGCTCCGGGGATAGACTAAATCCCAGCCCATTATCAGCAATCACCACCTTCAGATGGTTCTGCGGTTGTCTTTCCAAGGAAATTATAATCTTCTTGTGCGGCACACGCGCCCGCTCCAACCAATAAATCGAGTTGTCGATTATGTTCACGATCGAACCGATGACCAAACGTGCAGAGCATGTGATATGTGACCGACCATGAAAAGCCAAATAGCTTTTTATTGTCTCGATGTTATGCGCCTTAAGTCTGTAATGGACATGAAAAAGCGCGTCGTCGATTAATCCCTTTAATTCCTCCTCTTTCTGTCGAGATCGTCGCAGTACCGCGCCATACATTTCGATGAGTTCGGAGAGATGCTGAATAAGTTTGATTAGCCGCCCGGACGAACGTTCTTCGCTGACGACTCTCTTCAGTTCAGAAATAATCTTCTCGATTTCATGGATTGCTACACCTAAATTGAGCCCAGCCTCCGCACTGGTAAGCAAAATCTCGTTGATCTCCTGATAATCCCTCTCAATGCGGTCGAGATATTTAAGACACTCTTTCTTTACTTCCTTATTTTCAATCTTACTTTCGACCACCTCCCTTAATTCGGCAACGCTGGCGAGAATCGGCTCAGATTTTGGTGACGGGCCATAATACAGACGTATCTTGTCTTTGTCCTCTTGTCGGCAGGTTTCAATCAGGCCAAGGGCAAACTTGACGGCAGCCACTAATGTTCTGTATGCCTCATTATCCACGAAACCCTCGCGGTTGGTTTTCTCGACAAGATCGCGGCTCGTATCTCGTTTCAGATGAACAGCTGCAAGAATGAGCTTGGAACTGATTTTGACGCCCGGTCTGTAAAGCCGTCTTTGCTCCAAATCTAGCCAGTCGTTCTCAGGCTCACCATAGTCATAGACACGAATTCCATCGCGGTAGATGCGTATGCCGCCATTTTTGTCGAGGTATTCCTTGACGGACTTGCCGTCGATCCGCCCTAGCTTGAGGACTTTCGTTTCACGGTCAAAAATCAAGCCTTCAAAAAGGACAGGGCCTATCTTCATCTTCTTCGCCGAAAGATCTATAGACGGTGGTTCCTTGTGATCGCGGTCCGGGGATTTGATCTCCTGCTCAACCATTCTTTGAATCTTTTCGAACCCAGGAGATTTGTCGCTAACGCTTCGCTCGGACAACTTTGTCATTGACGGCAAAGGATGAAATATATATGAGAATTGTGTGACTTTGTCACCTTCGAGTTTGCACCGAAAAGAGTACAGCGCTGCCTCCTTTATTTTCTCCAGTGTTGGTATGCCTTCAAAGTCCTTCGGGTCGTCGGTCCGAAGGGAAACACGGAATGCGTCAGGCGTCTCGAACGGCGAGCACATAGAATTAACTGAGCGAAAAACCTCTCTTAAGGTTTCGGCCGGCCACTGTCCTTTGCGCAGCCCCGTGATGTTGATCAACGTCCCCGTAGCACTGCCAGTAAACGTTGTCGGCTCTCGCTCGGTCAAATGAACTACAACATTTTGAATATATCTGGCGCGCTCAAAGTCAGTCCAATTAATGTGCAAACGGACTTCCTTTCTGCCTTGCATCCGGCTGATAATCTCAACGGTTTCTCCTAACTTGTGTGCGCTGAAGCGGCCTATACCCTTCTCGCCCAACGGCAATCGTCCAGGACGTTGTTTCTTGGCGAGTAATGCTTTTAGCAAATGAGACTTGTAATCGCTCCCTGGCTCAAGCCAGACGTTTTTGATCATGTGTGCGTCCATGCCGCAGCCATTGTCCCGCACAGTGATTTCACCTTTGTCTAGGTGAGATAGATTGCGCATGTCGATGTTAACAGCGGTAGCGCCGGCGTCGTAGGAATTCTTCACCAATTCCAAGAGCGCAATACTCTCATTCTTAATGAGTTGGTCGCCGAGTTGAAGAATCAATCTGGCTCGCGGTTTGAACAGGAGCTCTGCACTCATTTTAGCATTTCCTTAACCCCAGCGCCGATAACTTCGGCCATGAGAGGCGGCACTGCATTGCCGATGTGGCGAAATGCAGATGAGCGATGACCTTCAAAAACGTAATTATCTGGGAACGATTGAATGCGGGCAGCTTCGCGTACTGATAGAGAGCGGCACTGCTGCAAGCTTGGATGAATATAGTAGTGGCCATCCTTCGCAATGTGAGCCAGTAATGTGTGTGCGAACGGTAGATCGTCGGCCACGACCTTAAAGCGATCAAGGAAATCACATTCGTTCTTCCGTGTTTTGAGCCTTGGCGGAAGGTCTGGGTACTTAAGGCGGCGGTGTTCGGATTCCCATTTTCTGATGGTCAACTCGTATATTTCGCGATCACGTTCATTATGTGGCCGCGTGATGTGTTGACTGAGGACGTCTTCGGGTCCGCGAATTTCTTTTAGGGAGAGATAATCGGTGGCTGGCCCGGCATAACCCTTTTTGCTGCCGTCTTCCCCTGGCGTTAGCGCGGGTAAATCAGCAAATAATTCCCTCACCGAGAATCCGTTCTTAATGTTCTGGAACTTCGGATACTCCAAGGAAAGCTCCTTTCGCCAGCCGATTATGATGAGACGTCGCCTTTGCTGGAGGACTCCAAAATCGTAAGCGTCGAGAGTCTTGATCTCAAGGTGATAGCCAGAATTGTTGATGCTTGAAACGATTTTTCGGTAGATTCTTCCATTTTTCGCGGACAACAAACCGGGAACGTTTTCAAAAACAAAAAGCCGCGGTCGGAATTCCCGGAGGAACGGCGCAAAGAAGCGGTACAAGTTCGCCCGCAGTTCCCGCGGTTTGTTGGAGTTAAGCGCTCCGCGTCCCACGATGGAGAACGGTTGGCATGGAGGCCCACCAACGATTGCATCGACATATCTTGCGCCCGTGCGGCGCATGTTTTTACGAATCCCTTCGAAAATCAAATCCAGCGTGCGGCCTGAGATTGTAAGATTCAGGACCTGATTCAGCAATGTTTCAGGCACATGCTGATAAAGTTGCTCACGACCAAGCAATCCATTTAGATAGTCAAAATAAATCGAAGACTGTCTGCGCTCGCGAAGGTGGTGAAACGCCGTTCGCGTTTTCAGCGTCAAGCAAGCTTCTCCATCAGCCTCAACGTGCGCCAATGGCACAAAGCCATTACGGATGAAGCCCTCCGAGAGGCCACCAGCACCGGCGAAGAGGTCAATATAAGTAATCATGCTGTCTCCGAAAAGCTTTCCTTCTGCTCACAAAATCTGCGATGTTTGGCCAAAAGTTCCAGATTCGGCCCAAATTTTCTTGGGAGTGTTATCTTTTGGCCCTCATATTTCAACAACCAATTAAGACTTTCCGCGTAACCCGTTGATTTAGAACGTAATGAATCGGCGAAGTGGACCGTAAAATCGTCGGCAATAATCATGAGGCCTCGATCAAAGGCCCTGTCGTGAAGTGCGTTTAAGCAAAGGCCATTATGAGGATTCATCCGTTCGGTCGCATCGGTTGCCCACGGAATGATATGGCCTGCCACAAGCAACTCGGGCACAGCGAGGCCCGTGACACAGCAGCGGAAATCATATGCCGCGAGTACGGCGGCGCGAAAGAACTGCTGGTTGACACGCAGCCGCACAAGGCTCTCTCGCTCCACACCCTCTCTTGGCAGTTCATCTTCGTCAATTTCCGCGATGTCTTCCAGCCTTTGGCCAGAAAGTCTGGCAAACAACCGCTGACTTTCAAACGCCAGCGATTCGGGATTGCGGTCGAATTCCTGCCAAACCTCTTCTTCGCCTTTAGCCCCATGCGGCATGCCGCGAATTCCACGCGATCTTTGCTTCGGGTCAAGGCGCGAAAAGTTGGCAAGCTTGTATGAAACAGCACCAACGCTGCGCCCCATGAGCTTGGCGAGTTGGATTATTTTCGGATTATGGATGTGAATTGTTCCGAAAGGGATGGTGCAATAAAGATTGAACGCCAAAATGTGTTCCTCGCGCGTCCAGACTTTGCTGCGTAGGGCCATAAATGATTTCAACTGTTCAACCTTCTGCGCCTGTTGTGGCATTGTTCATGGCTCAATCGTCTGGCCGATCCAGTCCGGCGGCGGAGAGGCTTGGGCGAATTCGCGTAAAGCGAGCTTCTTGAGCTTGCCGGGCGGGATACGCGGGCGGACTTTGCGGCGGGCGGCGCGCTTGGGTTCCAGCTTCTTCCAGAGCCGCTCATCGGCGTTGAATTGGTCCACCAATCGCTGGGTCGCCCTCTGTTCCGGTGGCAAATTGGTGTATGGATTCATGGGTTTGTTTATGACAGGATCTTCGATTCCGGTCAAGTGGAAATTGCACCAGGCAGTGCCTTATTTTGGGAAATGGGGACGACTTGGGTAATTTTCTCGGGGAGAGTTCTGAGTTGGTCCGTCAAGGATTTTTTGAAAGTTATTCACAGGAAGGAGCGCGTTGGGTTTTCAAGGTTTTGTGCAACGGGCTGCCGTTTTTTCGCAGCGCCTGGACGTAGAG
>JBEKIA010000026.1:0-26202 GCA_050011995.1 Verrucomicrobiota bacterium | reverse complement strand
AGCGCGTCGCCCATGTCCGAAATGAAAATCAACCGAGGCTGTCCCGTGAGCCAGCACTTGGATAAAACTTCGGCAGCGATGGGGGAGCCCCACTGCGCCGCTTTGGCCATCCGCCCAGCATAAGGCTCTGGCGATTCGAAAGGGTCAGCGTGTCCGGGGTGTCCGGCGCGCAAAGTGCCAAGCAGGCCAGCGTAGCACTTGCATTCCCGACGGATGACCTCAACGAATTCCTGCCGCTGATGCTTGTTCAGTTGCAATTGCCCTGCCGCGGCGGTGGCAATGGTCTCGCGATCACGATAAAGTTGTGACGTCGTCCGATTCCAAAACAACCGAGCCAGCACCGTTGTTTCGATGGGGTCTGGGGAGAGCGAGAGTTTAGCCACAATCCTCGCCCGGACGGCAGACGCCGATGGCCAAAGTTCGCAGCCGTCGCAGCCCATGACCGGGTTCACCGTGGAGTGGCACCATTGTATCTTTGTATATTTCATAATTATTGGGATTTTGGAGTTATCGCGTTCGCGCGGTAGATGCTCAATTCGAGCTCGCCGTATCGGAGCGGGCCGCGGCGGCTAGCCGCGGAACAAGGTTCGAGTTTTCCATTCATTGCTTTTAAGTTTAGCAGCAATCCGGAGAGGTGGGGTAACGAGTACTGAGCGCGTACGGGAGCAAATGTTGCTCCTTCGCGAGGAACAGACTTGTCAGAGTTTTTTGGCTGTCAAATCCACCGGGTATCGGCCGTCGCCAACGCAGCGGGCTTTGACTTCAAGCAACTTATTTCGCACGGCATCGTCCTGTTGGGCTTTGCACCAGAGATCCCATGCTTCCCAATCGTGGATAAGCATTGGCTCCAAACCAGCCGAATCTGAGGCAAACCAGGGAAAAAGCGGCACGCGGTGGTTTACGTTCTGTTGACTCAAATGAGTTAAAATCGCCAAGATCGCCTCTCGGTCATCCCAACTCCAAGGGCGGCGAGAGAGAAAATGCCCGTGTTGCGCCGACAGATTGCAATCAAAACTCAAGACCGCTTCGAGCCATTTGCTGGAGAAAATAACATCGTCCCAAAGCTCCTCACCTGTCTCCGGATCAAGACCTTGATATTCGATCGCATGGCGGACCCCCCAGACGCCGCGCTCGTCACATGCTGCCGCATGATTGGGGGCGCCCTCCCAGCAGAAGACGAGCCTGTCCGTCAGCAGATCTCGCACACACAGCGGGTTTGGACCGGCGGTGGAGACGAAGGGATGGAGAAGCAAACAGTCCGTTATCGGATAGCGCCAGATGGCTGCCCCTTCCAAATTGGGCATTCGTAGCAGACAATAATGGCCACCCGGATGCTCCTCGAACCGCTGGCGCAGTGTCGGCATGGACGGCTTCATGTTGTGGCAGCCGGCTCCTGACTTGGCTGCGAGGTCTTTCTTTTTAGGGGAGTTGGGTTTCATATGTTTTTCATAATCAATTTGGCTTATGCCACCTTGGGCACTTCGGACTCGTGTTCCAGTACGAGGATTTTCCCGCTTTCCTTGGCCTTGCGGTTGGCCTCCTCGTAATCCTCTAGCGGGGGAAGCTGGCCCTGGGCTTTTTTGGCGTACGCCCGATGCACCATCTTCGAGTTCTGCCCAAGCACGCGCTGGGCGTAGCGCTCTGGGTAACCATTGTCGGCTGATCGCTCGGCCCAGGCATAACGATAGGAGTGGAGCGTCACGCCCGTGATGCCCAAACCTTGGCACCTCTGTTTGAATTCGGTGCCTCGATCGGCCTCGCGCGCGCCAATGAGATAGGGAAAGAGCGGGCCCGTGGATGGACGGCGCAAAATCACCTCCCAAGCCTTCGCTCCAATGCGCATGCCGCCCATGTTGCCGGTTTTTATCCGGTCGTAGACAAAGCAATGGAGATCGTAATCGAGGTCCTCCGCCTGCAGGCCGGCAATGTCCGATTGTGAACCGCCGAAATACCAGCACAAATCGTAAAAATCCCGGCGCTCAGGATTGCCCTCGCGGGCGATAATGCGGCAGTGCTCATCCCATGTGATCGCCCGCTTTTCCTTGTGCTCGATTTTGGGGAATTTTTTCTTGGGCAGGATCGGGACCGGCAGCCAGCCCATGTCCAAACAGTGGTTCTGCAACCGCCGCAGATAAACATTGGTGCTCACGGTACCGGCACGCAGCACGGCCATGAAATCGTCGGGCAGCGTCATCACCACGATCTTCTTACGGATGAAATCGAAAGCCGGATCTTTGATGGCCGTTTTCCAGCGATGCAGGGTCGGGCCCTTCTTGTCCTGGATGATGTCCTCCATCACCTCATCCCAGAGGCGTGCCGCCATTTTGGGATCGGCCGAGGCCAGATAGGCCATGCCCATCCGCCGGCTCAGGGCCGGTTGGCGATCCGCCTCGTTCTTGGCGTGGACCAGCCTTTCCGCATCGCCCTCATCCGTGGTGCCCAGGCTCCTGCGGGCGCCCGTCGCCGTGTCGTCATAATAGTAGATGCCGCCGCGGCACCCCACCTTCACCAACCGATAACGGTTTTTCATAATCATCATGCGGTTGCAAGCATGACAGAAGACCGTTCCGACGGGGTAATGAGTACTGGGCGCCTACGCGCTCAAAGGTACGTCCTTACCCGTGAGTACACTTTTCAGTGTGCGTTTTGGTGTGCGTCGGGCGTTTTGCCCCCTCCCCTCCAATACGAAACATCCTCAAACCCAAGTGCTTACGAGGGTTTGGACGAATGGAGGCGGGGGTCGGAATTGAACCGACGAATGCAGCTTTTGCAGAGCCGTGCCTTACCACTTGGCTACCCCGCCTTAACCCCAAAAAATGTACCGGTTTATTCCGCATTCGCAAGCTTACTTTTATGCTTAACCTTTATTTCCTTCATTTTTCACCGTTGCGCCGGCTTCCGACATCCATCTTTTCCAGATCAGGGAGAAGGAGGGGGCGAAGTCCCGCGGACTTCGGGCCAGCCATTCGTTGACTTCATCCGGGGTGAACCAGGCCCCGCGCTCGATTTCCTCGGGGTGCAGGGTGAAGGGTCCCTCTGACTCGCAACGCCAGGCCCACACAAATTCCTGGCCCGTTTCGGCGCTGGCGGCGATTTTGAACAGGGGCCGCGGCGGGACGGGGGCGCTCCAGCCCAGTTCTTCGCGCAGTTCGCGCACGGCGCAGGCGGCGTAGTCCTCGCCGCTCTCCAAATGGCCCGAGGCGGAGCTATCCCACGCGCCGGGAAAGGTGTCCTTGCTCCGGGAACGCTTTTGCAGAAAAATCCGGCCGCGGGAATCGAAGACCAGGACGTGGACCGCCCGGTGTTTGTGGCCGTCGCGATGGACGATGCGGCGCGGCAGTTGGCCAATGACCTCATCGTTGTCGTTGACAACGTCAAAAACTTCATCGGGCATGGGCGGTTGGGTTTGGGCGTGGCCCAGGTTTTCGGCCAGGCGGACGAATTGTTCGAGGCTGACGGCTTCGGCGCGAATTTGCGGGGACAGGGCCAGTTGGCGGAAGGCTTCGGCCAACTGGGCCTGGGGCCAGTCTTGCTTGAGGAGTTTGAACATCATTTTTCGGCGCTGGGAAAAAGCGCGTCTGACCAGGGCGGCAAACAGGGGACGCCATTCGGGTTGGAGCAGGGGAACGGGCCGCCGGATGAGGATGACGCAGGCGCTGTTCACGTCCGGCTCCGGGAAAAAACAGGAGGGGGGGATTTTGAACCCGCCGGCGGATTGATAGCGCAGTTGCAGGAGCAGGCTGAGAATCCCGTAATGCGCGCTGCCGGCCCCGGCCGCAATCCGCGCGGCGACCTCGATTTGCAACGTGGCCGCCATCCGCTCCGGCGGATTTTCGGCCTGGGCCAGTTCCACCAAAATGGAAGAGCCGGCCGAATAGGGCAAATTGGACACCAGCTTCCAGCCGCTCCAGGAGCGATGAGTTTTCAGATAGTCGAGGGCGTCGTCGCGGAGCAATTGCAAATGGCCGGCGCCGGCGAATTTGTGTTGCAGGAAATCGAAGAGGCGTTTGTCCTTCTCGATGGCCAGCACTTCGCAGCCCCTTTGCAAAAGCGCCTCGGTCAGCGGACCGAGGCCGGGGCCGATTTCCAGGATTTTATCGCCCGGCCCGGCCTGGGCGGCGGCCACGATGCGGCGGACCTGGTTCTGGTCGTGCAAAAAATTCTGGCCGAGCGATTTGGACAATTTCAACTCGCGTTCGGAAAGAATTTCGCGGATGTCGGACAGTGTCATCTGGCAGGCAGGAATTTAAGGGCTTGGTGGAAGGCGCGCGCGGCGGCGGCGAGCTGAAGCCGCGTGATGGTCAGGGGCGGGGTGAAGCTGATGATGTTGGAGTGCTCTCCTTCCGGCAGGACGATGTAGCCGGCGCGCAACATTTCCCGGATGACTGCCAGCGCCGCGCCGGTGGCGGGCGCGCCGTCCGGCCGGCGGATTTCCACGCCGGCCATGAGGCCGAGGCCGCGAATTTCAATCTGCCAGGGCGACGGCGGAGCTTCGGCGCGAAGTTCGCGCAGAAGGAATGCGCCCAGGGCGGCGCTGCGCTCCGGCAGGCGGCGCGCGCGAATCTCCTGGATTTGCGCCAGGGCCATGGCGCAGCCAACGGGATGGCCCAGAAAGGTGCTGGTGTGGATGGCTTCGCCGGTCGAGCGCGGCCAGGCGGCATCCATGACATCGGCGCGCCCCACGCAGGCGGAGAGGGGAAATCCGCCGGTGAGGGCCTTGCCCAGGCAAATCAGGTCCGGCACGGTGGCGCTGTGCTCGCAGGCGAACCATTTTCCGGCGCGCCCAAAGCCGGTGTAAATTTCGTCAAGTATAAGCAATGCGCCCAGGCGGTCGCAAAGTTCGCGCAGCCGGGGAAGAAAGCCGGCGGGCGGGACGTTGATGCCGCCCCGGGCCTGGATTGGCTCGGCCAGGATCGCGCCGAAGGGGGCGGCTCGATGCAATTTTCGGATGGCGCGTTCGAGAGGGGGCAGATCGCAATCTTTTTTTGGAAAGGGGGCGAACGAGCCAAACTCCGCCAGTTGCGTCCTGAAGGGAGCGCGAAAATGGCCGCGATGGGTGGCGTTGAGCGCGCCGTAACCCAGTCCATGATACCCTCCGGTGAAGGCGAGAATGCGGGGCCGGCCGGTGCCTAGCAGCGCGGTTTTGAGGGCGGCTTCCACGGCTTCAAAGCCGGAGTTGGTAAAAATGGTTTTGCCGGCCAGGCGCGAATTCTTGGGGCGGCCCGCCGTCCAGCGCTCGAAGGTGATGCGGCTGAGTTCGCGGGCCAGTTCGGCTTTGCGGGCGTGGGGATAAACGTCGCCCATGGCGTGGAGAAGAACGCCCATCTGCCGCCGTCCCGCCGCGACGACGCGCGGGTTGGCATGGCCCGCCGCCGCCACCCCGAACGCGGCTGTCAAGTCGAGATATGTCCTCCCGGCCGCGTCCCGGACATGGACGCCCCGGGCTTGCTCCCAGACCATCGGCGCGGAAAGGTCCGGCGCGATGGCCAGAATGTTGGGCGATTCGTAGTCGCGCAATAAACTGAGGGTCTTTTGCGTGCGGTTCATGTCAGACGCCCCGCTGGTCCGGGGGCCATAAGAATTTGTGCAGTTGCAGTTGAAAGCGGACGGGGAGGGCGTCGGCGATGATTTTTTCGGCGAGTTGGAGCCGGGTGAGAACGGTTTGGCCGGCGGGAATTTTTTTCAGGGATTTGTCCTGTTGATGCGGTTGCAGCGGCGACACCGGGGAAAATAGGACGGGACAAATCTTGGCGAGTTGATGCGTCGCCAGTTGTTCCCTGGCCCAGTCGTAATCCTGCGCGGTGCCGATGACGAATTTGATTTCGTCCGCGCCCTTGAGGAGGGCCAGATTTTGCCAGCGGTTGCGCGCAACTTCGCCGCTGCTGGGGCATTTCAGGTCCATGATGCGGCGGACGCGGGGGTCCACGGGACCGATGTCCAGGGCGCCGCTGGTTTCCAGGAGGACGGTGTAGCCGGCGTCGCACAAGGATTTCATCAAGGGAAGCGAGTTTTTTTGCAGGAGCGGTTCGCCGCCGGTCAGCTCAACCAATGGAAGGCGGAAGGCGGAAGCCTGTAAATCGGCGGCAATGCGCGATGCGGGCCGCGAGGCGCGGCCCGCTGCACGCGGGGGCGCGTGCGCTCCCCGGACCGTCTGCTGAAATGGCGCGGCGAGTTCTTGGACGCGGGCGGTGATTTCGGCCAGGGACATTTTGCGGCCCTGGGTGAAGGCGTAGGCGGTGTCGCAATAGGAGCAGCGCAAATTGCACGCGGTCAGCCGGATAAAAACGCAGGGCAACCCGGCAAAAGTGCTTTCCCCTTGCAGGCTCAAATAAATTTCGTTGATGGTGAGCGTTTCGGACATGGAAGAATTCCTGGAAGTTCAATCGGCGACTCGCTGCCGATAGCCTTCCAGGTCTTCATTCGTGACTTCTTCGGGGGGGACGAGTTTGTAATGCTTTTCCGCGCTGATCCTGACGGTGTCACCGGCTTGCTCGAATTCAAATAGCGCGATTATTCCGCCATCCATAAATTGTGCTGCAATCGGCCGACAGATCAGGCTGGGAAGTTTGTTCGCGCAAACGGCAATATCCTGTTCAATCTGGACCACGTTTAACTTTTCGCTGCCGCCTTTTGCCTGAATTGGGAAAACGTAGTGCGCGCCCTTTTTGTCCAGCCCGACATAGAGTTCATCGGTCTCAACCTGGCCCATTTCTGGCACGACGGTTCGCAAATGGCTTTGCAATGAGTAACAGGTCACACCGGTAAAAACGTCAACCAAGCGGTTGTAGCGAAGCCGAGCCAGCAAAGCCTGCTCATCGTCGAATGCGTATTTTGTTACGATGACCGGGGTAGCGTCAGGAACCTTTGTCGTCGCGAGATTCACATTCGGCTGGATTGGATGATCGGCCACCAACGCCAGCCGATAACGGGCCTTGCCAATGGGCCGGATGATCCACATTTCTCCTTGGCCTGCCTCTGATCGAATTCTTTCGGGCAAGTCGGTCCGGTATCGAAAATTGTAAACCAAGTCGCCCAGGTTCTTCGGCAGTTCGATTCGGAGCTGGCCCGCGACGGTTTCAAATTCCGCCCGTGCAAAATCCACTGTCCTCATTCCGGGCTTGAACTTGGAGGTGAAAATTCGTTCGATGATGGCGGAGTATCGGTTCTTTTTTTTCATATCCCTCACTTGTTGCAGCGCCGGCGGCCCAGCCAACGGAGGACCACAACTTCCTCACGCAACTGTTCTTTCGTGGCGGTTGCCAGCCGGGTTCGGAACAAGTCCAAACCGACAACCTCGTAACCGAGGGATTCCGCGATGTCGGCCAGCAATTGTCCCGTGCGAATCATTACGCGCAGATAGGACGCTTGATCGCCCACCACATAGGCCAGTCGCGCTCCGGGGCAGAGCACGCGGCGCAGTTGGGCAAGATGGCGGGCCATGCCGCCGAAGTAGAGCTTGGTCACCCGCGCATAGAGCCGCTCAAAACCGGAATCCTTGTTCAGTTCGATGCGTCGTTTTTCAATTGCAGCGGCGATACTTTGAATTTGCGGATGTCCTGCCACGAGAAGATCGTCCGTATCAGCCTTGTAAACGCCGCGCGTATTGGATCGAACAAGCTGCTTCTTGAGAGTGCGCAAATCGTCCTTGGACTGGATGAATCCCAGCAATACCGATTCCAGCCTGGTCGTGCGGGTATAATCCTTTTCGTTGGGATAAGGCGGAGAAGTGATAACCGCATCTATTGAATTGGCAGGCAGCATGGGCGCGCCATCGCGCGCGTCGGCCTGGTAAACCACCGCTTCGGTCGTTATCGTTTTGGGCAAGTTTTCCAAGTCTTGAGCCATTGCCCGGATGCCGTCCAGCCAAAGCGAAACGACGGGAGCGTCAGACTTGGCAGGCCCCACCCCCACTTCAGGGCCGAATTGCAGGTTGCTGATTCCGTTGACAAGTGCGGTGGCCAGCGCGAGTCGCTCATGATTGGTGAAACGGTCGTCTCGCTTTTCCGCCAAAGCCTGGAGTAGAACGAGCGTCCTGTGCAGCGGGATCGGACTGATTGAATTAGTCAATAATAAATCCGAGGCTTCACCGGGCAGCGCGCTCAATTTTGCAGTTTCCCCAACCGGGCGATCGAGAAGTCGATAAGCGTCCTCATCGAAAAAGCCATCTTGTTCCAGGCGTCGATTTGCCGATTCAGCCACCGTTTTGGCATGCCGCAGGAGTTTTTGCGGATCGACATTCCACTGGAGCTTTGTCTGGCTGGCGAAACAGGCCACCGGGTTTGGTTCCAATCCAAAGGCAGGAATGCCGAGCTTCTGGCATTCCACCAATGTCGTTCCGGTGCCGCAGAATGGATCGAGCACCGGATGGCGCGAATCCAGCCCAAATTTGGCAACGTATTCCCGAACCAGGTGCGGAGGGAATGATAGCACAAAGCGGTACCATTGATGGGCGGCGCGGTCGTCCAGCTTGAGCTTGTTGTCTTCGCGTTCCGCTTTGGCCTTTTCACGCGCAATGCCCAAAGAACCACAATTTGGTCTCTTGGGACGAAGCAAACCGGGTAAAATGGCTTGTTCTGTCATCATTTTCCTAAGTGCGAAGCGAACGCGGTTAGCTTCGCTGGTTGGTAGAGCCGAAACACAAGGTTGACCCCGTCAATGTCGCGCAATGAAACGGTGGCCTCCCCCAATTCGGCGAGGGCCAGGGCGTTTTCCGAAAAATCAGCCGACCACAAACATCCTTCGCCATCACGCCATTCCACGGAAAAAGCCAGGTCATCACTCTCACCATGAACGCCATAAGAGGTTCGCGCTTCAACGGTGAAGCCGGGTTCGACCGTGACGACCGGAGCGTCCAGGATAAGACGGAGAACTTGTGAAGCGCGGTCTAACATGGCTGTGCTTTTACCAAGCCCGGCTCGTTTCGGCAAGTCTTGCACCCAATTTCCTCTTGCCGATCAAAGCATGGAATATCTTGATTAGCCTTGATTGGGCTTGACCGCGAAAACCGAGTGTGGCGTGCAAATGGTTCCTGGAGAGGCAGTTCCATTGATTTGCCGCGAAAAGGCTAAAAATGCGCAAAAATGACCAAGATTGCGGCGCGGCGATCATAAGAAGAGCGCGATTGGGCACGATTGGGCTTGGGAAGCAGGTGCTGGATTTGGCTCCGGCGACCGCCCCCCGCCCCGTCCGGGAAGTGGAATTAAGTGGAACCAAGCGGAACCAGGTGGAATTAAGTGGAATTAAGTGGAATTGTGCCGTGCTTGAATTGTGAGGACAGCGGATGCGGAATGAAGGGGGATTGGAGTGATGCAGTCGCGGAGCGCCGCCGGGAAGGCCAAAACTCCGCAAGGACGGAAACCCCGCCTTCACCCCCTCGCCGTCCGGCCCTTTATGCCTTATCGTCACGCGCAAAGGATAGCATATAAGCGAGAATTGTCAAGGGAAAACGCGGGTTTTGGCAAAGTCCTCATCATTAGCCACTTGCGCAGCCTGCGGACTCCACAGTGAACCGGCAAAACGCCCGGAGCGGCCCGCCGCCGGCAAAGGAATCGAAGATTAAGCATTTGCCGCGGCCCAACTTTTGGGGTATTGTGGCACGACGAAACACGATGAAGCCAGCATCCTTTGACCCAAGCCGGGATTCTGAATATGATTGAGGAAACCGCCCGGCAGGCCCTCGCCGAGACTTTGGGCAATGAAACTGTTTTATTGGTCGAAGACGAGGCCGTCATCCGCCTGATGTTGGTGGAAATTCTGAAGCACCAGGGCTATGCCGTGCTCGATGCGGGGCGGGGCGCCGACGCGCTGGCGCTGGCGGAAGGAGCAGCCCAGCCGGTGGATTTGCTGGTGACGGATATGTCCATGCCGGGAATGACGGGCTGGGACCTGGCCAAGAGCCTGCGAACGGCCCGCCCCGGCCTTCCGGTGCTTTTCATATCCGGCCATAATGATCACGAGACCAAGCGCTGGGGCAAGATGGACCAGCCGGTGGAGCATTTGTTCAAACCGTTTTCGCTGGAAGCGTTCTTGTACAAAGCCCGCCAGATGCTGGATCGCGGGAAAGAGTCCGCCGCGGGAAGGGCGTTGGAAAAAACCGGCGCCGCCGTCCCGCCCACCCTTCCGTGAAGATGGAGCCATTTGCCGCGCCGCTTTCCCAACCGTCCAGGCCCGCGGGCCAAACCGGCGCCGCGCCCTGGCCGGAGAGCCTGCGGCGGCAGGCCCTGGAATATACGAGGCAATGGATCGTCCAGCGGCAGGGTTCGCCGGGGGAATTGATTCGCGGCCTGGAGGAGCATCTGGGCTGGCCGGCGCGGCACATTCTTCCGGGGGTTCTGGCGGATTTGCGCGCGCAAAAGGATTTGCCCGCCGCGGACCGGAAATATCTGAGCTACACACTGAACGAGGGCGCGGTGAGCGAGGCCCTGGCCGGGGAAGCCGGCCCCAACGCGGAGCATCAATCCTCCCTGGACGAGTTGTTTGTGCGCAGCCGGCAATATCGGCGGACGAGGAAATTCGCGGAGGCGGTGGAATTCATCTCGAAATTCCGCGACTACTCGCCGTTCAACAACATGCTGGTGTTCTTGCAGAACCCGCTGGCCACTTACTTCGCCACCGCCAGCCATTGGCACAAGGCCTTCCGGCGCGCCATCAAGGACGAGGCCCGGGGCATGGTCATCCTGGCCCCGCGCACGCCGGTGCTGATGGTGTATGATATCGCTGACACCGAAGGGCCGCCTTTGCCGGACAAGTTGCAAATCTTCACCCAAACTTCCGGCCCGTTCAATCCGATGATCCTGGAGCGCACTCTGAAAAATGCGGAGCGGGACCGCATCCTGGTGGAGCGCAAGGCGATGGGGGCGTTGCGCGGGGGCTTCGCCACGGAGCGGGGGCGCGAAGCCCCCTGGAAGATGCGCATCGGGCTGCGCCAGGAACTGGAGCCGGCGGCGGCCTATTCGGTGCTCTGCCATGAATTGGGCCACATTTACCTGGGTCATCTGGGCGCGGACCGGGACGGCTGGTGGCCCTATCGTGTGAATCTGCCCCAGGCTGTCACGGAGATCGAAGCGGAAGCGGTGGCGTATATTGTTTGCCGCCGGACAGGCTTGCGGACGCGCTCGGCGGAATATCTCTCCAGTTTTGTGGAGGAGGAGGCCGGCCTGGAATCCATCAGCCTGGATCTGGTCAGCCGCGCGGCCGCCCGGATCGAGGACATGGGCCGCCGCCTGCTGCCGCCGCGCAAGGAAAGCGGCGGGGAGTGAGCGCCGGGGCGTTTCACTTTTTTGGGTTTCCCCTTGTAATCTTAATCTTAATCCTAATCCTGCCCAGCCTTCTCCGAACAAGATTAAGATTAGGATTAAGATTAGGAAAAAACCACCCCAAAAGTGGAATGCGCCCCCGAGCACCCGGCGCGGAATCCGCGCTGGACAAACGGCCAGGCGCCATCGTATCTTCCCGCATGTCTTTGACTCCTTCAACCATGTTGCCGCTGGGGACCGCCGCCCCGGATTTCCGGCTGCCCGATGTGAACGGGAAAATGGCCGGGCTGGCGGATTTTAAAAACGCGCCGGCCCTGGTGGTTCTGTTTATCTGCAATCACTGCCCCTACGTCAAGCATATCCGCTCCGGCCTGGCCGACTTCGGGCGCGAGGCGCAAAAGCGCGGGGTGGCGGTGGTCGCCATCAACGCCAACGACCCGGACCAGCACCCCGAAGACCACCCGCGCCAGATGAAGCTGGAGGCGCAGGCCGCCGGCTACACCTTCCCCTACCTGTTTGACGCGTCGCAGGAGGCGGCCAAGGCTTACCGGGCGGCCTGCACGCCGGACATATTTCTATTTGACAAAGACCGCAAGCTGGCCTATCGCGGGCAGTTTGACGACAGCCGCCCGGGCAAAAGCGCGCCGGTGACGGGCCGGGATTTGCGGGCCGCGCTGGAGGCGGTGCTGGCGGGAAAGCCCGGGCCGGCCATCCAGACCGCCAGCATCGGCTGCAACATCAAATGGAAGCCGGGCAACGCGCCGGATTATTTTGGGAAATAGGCCGCCAGACAATTCCGCCTTTTGAATCACAAGGATGCCCGCGACGGAGCAGATTCGCAAAAAAATCGGGGACCTGCCGCACAAGCCGGGAGTTTACCTGATGAAGGACCGTTTCGGCACGGTCATCTATGTGGGCAAGGCGCGCGATCTGCGCAAGCGCGTCAGCACCTATTTCCATCCTTCCCGCCGGCTGGGCTGGGACTTGAAACTCCACGCGCTGGTGGAGGCGGCGCAGGACCTGGACACCTACACCGTGCGCAGCGAACCGGAGGCGCTCCTGCTGGAAGGCAAGCTGATCAAGGAATACCAGCCGCGCTACAACATCAGCTTTCGCGACGACAAGCGTTTCCTTCTCATCAAAATCAACCTGAACGATCCGATCCCGCGCTTTCTCCTCACCCGCCTGCGCCAGGACGACGGGGCGCGCTACTTCGGCCCCTTCGCCCATTCGGCCTCGGCGCGCCACACCCTGACGCTGGCCCGGCGCAAGTTCAATTTGCGCGGCTGCCGCCCGCTCACCCCGGGGGAGGAGGACTACAAACATTGTCTCTACGGCCATCTCAAATACTGCACCGCTCCGTGCATCGGCAATGTCAGCCGCGAGGAGTACCGCCTCCAGGCGCGGGCGGCGTGCGATTTCCTGGACGGCCAGACCGGCGAAATGGAGCGCGACTTGGAGGAGCAGATGAAAAAAGCGGCCGCGGCGGAGGATTTTGAGAAGGCGGCGCAATTTCGCGACGCGCTGGACGACCTTCGCCGCACGGTGCAAAAGACCAAGAAGTTTCCGCGCGTGCCTTACAGCCTTCCCGTGGCCATCGAGCCGCAAATGGACCTGGCGGAACTGGCCAAAGTCCTGGCCTTGCCGGCCAATCCGGCGCGCATCGAGGGGTTTGACATTTCCAACATCAGCGGCACCTTCGCCGTCGCCTCCCTGGTCAGCTTTCGCAACGGCAGGCCGGACCGCTCCAATTACCGCCGCTACCGCATCAAAACGGTGGAGGGCCAGGACGACTTCGCCTGCATGGCGGAAACGGTTCGGCGGCGGTACACGCGGCTGCTGGCGGAAGGCGCAAAAGCCGGCGGGGAGGGAGGATGGCGAATGGAGGGTGGAGAAGACGGCCGGAGAGGGACACGGCTTTCGCTGCCCGATTTAATTTTGATTGACGGTGGCAAGGGGCAGCTCAACGCGGCGGTGGCGGAGCTGGCCGCGCTGAAATTAGAGGGCATTCCCGTCATCGGCCTGGCCAAGGAATACGAGGAGATCTTCCGCCCCGGGGAAACGGAGCCATTGCGTTTGAGCCATGATTCCGGCGCCCTGAAGCTGTTGCAGCGGGTGCGGGACGAGTCGCACCGCTTTGCCAACACTTACAACGCGCAACTGCGGCTGAAGAGAATCTCCGAGAGCATTCTGGATGAGTTTCCGGGCATCGGCGGCCGGCGCAAGGCGGCGCTCTTGAAGAAATTCGGCTCCGTGCATCGGCTGCGGCTGGCGAGCGTGGAGCAGATTGCGGCGGTTTCCGGCTTTGGCGGCAAGACGGCGGAGGAATTGAAGAAATTTCTCCAAGCCCATTCGCCGTCGGGCGCCAAATAACGGCGGGCGCGGCTCCTCGGAGCAATGGCTTGGCCTGGCGTGGCAGGGCGCGGTCTCCGTGCGCGCCGCGGCGGGCATGCGCCGTCGCCAAGGCTATGGCGCACAAGGAGGACTGCCCGCCGTGCCTTCCCCCGCCGCAGACTGACCGGTTGTTCCGTGGATCGGATAGTCCTTGAGGATGTGCCTGTTGGGAGCGGCCTTCCAGGCTCTTTGCAACTGCCAGGGAGCGCCCGGGGATTCCTGGACGACGGTGTAGTTATAGGTGGAGGTGTCGCCTTTCCTAAAAAGAGTCAGGGTTTGGGCCACGGGATAATCCTCCGGCTGGATCACGCGCTCCCATTCCAATGCCAGATCAGGATCGAGCCAAATTTCTTGATTCCCGGTGTCCTTTTTCGACCAACCGGGCAATTGGCCTTTCTTCTTGAGGTTCTTTAAGAATTCGCCCGCGTCCAGGCAAAGACGGCCTCCGGGCCTTTCTTTGGCGAAAGCTTGAACGCGAGCCTCCAAGTCCTTGGGCGGTTGATCATTCACGAATCCGAACGTTTCCTTCAGCGCAGCCATGCTGTCCGGGAGGGGGCCGACGGACCGGCGCTGGAGATAGAGCATGCGTTTGGGGAAATTGAACGTCACCAAATGCCGCGCTAGAAATCGCAGGCCGATGTTTCCCGAACCCTCCAGGCGCGGCATTAGCGGATGCTTGTGCAACACCAGATCACTATAGGTCTGGCTGCAAAATTCAGCTTCTGGAAAACGGGCAACACGGGCATTTAAGCCGCCTGATAACGCTCTCCATTGGTTGGTCAAGCTGGGTTTTTGTTTCTTGAGTTCCTTGTTGAACAGTCCGGCGCTTAACGCGCCATCGCTGGAATCGCCGGTGTCCAGCCCGATGCCGGCGTTGGTTATGCCGAAAAAACCGGCGTGAATCGAGACTCCGCCAGTATTGTCAATTATAAGAGGAAGCGCCTGGCCCAGTCCTTCGGTCTTTGGTTGGTCGGGATCGAGAAAATGAATTGTGTCGGCCTCGAAGTCCAATTGCAGGCAGTAGTGTTTTAGGCAGTCCATGCCCAGAATGCCCATGATGGGACGGCCGAGCCACGACTTTGTCCGCAGGTCATCCGTGTAAACGCGATCGGATTTCATCAACCGCGTATTGCCCAGGTAAAGCTCAGGGGCGTGATAAACGTTCACCCGGGTTAACCCTCTTAGCCCGTAGTACGAATACCAAAGCAGGGTCGAGGACAAGCGCTTCCCCAATTTCGGTTCCAGGGACTTATCCAACACGATGCCAGGACAGCCGTTGTCCACCATGAAGAGCAGTTTTTCTCCATTCTCCAAACGGAGGGTTAAATACAGGTGATTTCCCCGGCCCGCTCCTTTGTTAAAAGTTGTGTCGGCGGGAAGCGGGGCTGCGGACCTGTTGTCGGATGACTGCCACGTCGTCGCACAGGAACAAAAGAGCAGCAGGGAGAGAAGGCCGGGAATAAGAGGTCCCAACCCGGACAGCCGCCATTTCACATTGTGCATGACAGGATGATGCCTATTATGGTGAGGCAAAATCAAGACCGGTGGCTCCGATTGAAAAACATGGCTCCGCGCAACGATGGCGGCTGGCGAGCGTGGAGCAGATTGCGGCGGTTTCCGGTTTCGGCGGCAAGACGGCGGAGGAATGGAAGAAATTGCCGGAGACTCACTCGCCATCGGGAGCCAGGCAGTGATGAAATGTGATGGATCGGTCGGATCGGTCGGATCGGTCGGATCAGTCGGATCGGTCGGATCAGACAGATCAGACGGATGGGAATTCTCCCATTGGGCGGGTGCCCTTGCAAGCGGGATAGGCGGTGCATCCCCAAAACTGCGAGCCTGCCTGTTTTCCCTTGCGGGCGGTCCTCAGGGCCATGGGCCGGGCGCAGAGCGGACAGGCGGGAAACACTTTTCGTGCCAGCCCTTCAGGCGCAGTTGGAGCGGCGGTCGGGCGCTGCTTTTGGCGCTCCTCAATTCGCGCGGCGGCCAACCGTTCGCTGTAGCCTCCCTCGTGAATGAACTGGCGCTCCAATCCGGCAATCTGCCGGTCCAGCAGATAATTGGCCTGGTGAATCAGGCAGATGACGGCGTTGGCCATCACCGCAGGGTCCGGTTGCGCCAGCCAGGCGGCGTAGGCGGCGGCATCGGGCGGGTCCCCTTGCGTTTTCCCCACCTCACGCACGGCCCTGGCTCCTGGGTCATCCTTTTTCCATTGCATCAGGCGGTGCTGGCGCAGGTAATCCTCGTAGTCCAGCAGCAGTTCGTCGAGGCTGGATCGGGCGACATTGACCAGGCGAAGTTCGGTTTGACTCGAAGTGGCGGAGGCGCGGCTGCCTTCGGCAATGTTTTGCCGGCCACTGCGCGCGACCTGCACCATCTGGTCCACGGTGCGGGAGCGCTTGTCCACGAAGCGCGCGCAGAACGACACGGTGGCGTCGTAGATGATGGTGGTCACTTGAAAGCTGCGCAGCTTGCGGTAACCGCCGCTGGGGCGAATGCCCTTTTTGGGGGGAGCGCCCAGGGGTGGTTGGTCCGGGGAGGGGGATTGGTCCGATCTGTCGGATCGGACTGATCCGACCGATCCGACCGATCCGGCTGACTCCAGTTCACTGGGCGCGCTCATGCCATGCACCCCGGTGCTACCCATTTTTGCCGCAGCATTGCTTGTATTTCCTGCCGCTGCCGCAGGGGCAGGGGTCGTTGCGGCCCACTTTGGGGCCGGTGCGCACCGGCTTGGCCTTGGCCAGCGCCTGGGCCTGCTTGGACACATACTCGGTGGCCTCGGTCACCATGTCGCTGGGGTTCTTGCCTCCGGTCGAGGCGGTGGCGGTGGGGGCCTCCGGCTGGCCGGTGCCAAAGGAACTGACTTGCTGGTGGGTCGTCCGGCGCGGGACGCGGCTCTGGAATTGGGAGTGGGCCATCAGGCTGGAGGCGCTGCGGAAAATGTTGTGGCAAATCTCGGTCTTGATGCTGGTCATCAACTCCTCGAAAACCTTGTAGGCCTCCGCCTGGTATTCCACCAGCGGATCGCGCTGGCCGTAAGCCCGCAGGCCGACGCTCTCGCGCAAGCTGTCCATGCCGTAAAGATGCTCCTGCCATAACTTGTCCACGGAAACCAAAATGGTGTAGCGCTCGACCGACCGGAGCGCGTCGGGATTTTCGCAACTGACCTTCAAATCATAAATGTCGCGCACGGCCTTGCAGATAAACTGGCAGACGGCAAATTGGGCCGCGCTCAAGCCGGCAAAAGCCGAGCCTTCCAGCGGCAACTCCTGGCCGGACTTGGCGGCCTTGATGATTTCCTCCTCGGGCACGCCCAGGGGAAAATTGAGGTTGACCCAGTCGGCCAGGGGCCGGGGCGCCCACTCCTGCGGCTCGGCGTTGTCCAGGGTCAATTCCCGGACTTTGGCGATGACCACTTCCTCCATGATGTCCATCAGCCGGTCGCGCACGTCTTCCGCGTTGATCACCTCGTCGCGGAAGCCGTAGATGACTTCGCGCTGTTTGTTCATCACGTCGTCGTACTCCAGGGTGCGTTTGCGGCGCTGGAAGTTCTGCTGTTCCACCCGCTTCTGCGCCGTCTGGATGGATTTATCGAGCATGAAGTGCTCCAGTTCCTGGCCCTCCTCCAGCCCGACCCGCTCCATCACCTTGACGATCTTGTCCGAGCCGAACAGGCGCATCAGGTCGTCCTCCAGGGAGATGAAGAAGTGGGAGGAGCCGGGGTCGCCCTGGCGGGCGCAACGCCCGCGCAACTGGCGGTCAATGCGCCGGGATTCGTGGCGCTCGGTGCCGATGACGTGCAGTCCGCCCAGGCCCGCCACCGCTTCGCCCAATTTGATGTCGGTGCCGCGGCCGGCCATGTTGGTGGCGATGGTGACGGAGCCGCGCTGGCCGGCGCGGGAAACGATCTCGGCTTCCTGCTGGTGGTACTTGGCGTTGAGGACCGAATGGATGATGCCGGTTCTCTGCAACATTTTGGAAACCTGCTCGCTGGTTTCCACCGAGACGGTGCCGACGAGAATGGGGCGGCCCTGGTTGTGAATGGAGGTGATTTCCTTGAGGACGGCGTTGAATTTTTCGCGCTTGGTTTTATAGACCGAATCGTTGGCGTCCCGGCGCGCCACCGGGCGGTTGGTGGGGATGACCAGGACGCCCAGTTTGTAGATGTCCAGAAATTCGGACGCCTCGGTTTCGGCGGTGCCGGTCATGCCGGCCAGTTTTTTGTAGAGGCGGAAATAATTTTGAATGGTGATGGTGGCCAGGGTCTGGGTCTCGCGTTCGACCTCCACGCCCTCCTTGGCTTCGACGGCCTGGTGCAATCCGTCGCTCCAGCGCCGGCCATACATGGGCCGCCCGGTGTGTTCGTCCACGATGACGACCTTGCCGTTTTCCACCACGTAATGAACGTCCAGTTGGTAAAGACTGTAGGCCTTGAGCAGTTGGGAGATGGTATGGATGTCGCCGGCCTTGGATTCGAACTCGGCCTGCACTTGCGCCTTTTTTTCCAGCCGCAGGCGCGGGTCGGCTTCCGGCCCGGTGTCTATCTCATGGAATGTCACGGTCAAATCGGGCAGCACGAACGCGTCCGGGTCCTGGGGCCGCATGAAACTGCGCCCTTTTTCCGTCAGGTCCGCGTCATGGCTCTTCTCGTCCATGGCGAAGAAGAGTTCCTCCTTCTCGGCGTAAAGCGCTTTCTTGGATTGGTCGGCATGAAGCTCCAGTTCGGCCTGGTTCATGAACCGCTGGTTCTCGGCGTTTTCCAGCACCTTGAGAAAATCGGGCGAGCGGGGGCAGCCGGACTTGACGCGAAAGAGCAACATGCCGATTCTGGATTCCAGTTCCTCGGGGCGGGCCGGATTGGAGCCGTCCGCCGGGTGGAGTTTTTTCATCAAATCCTGCGCCTCCGAGAGGTATCGGGCGCAGAGCTTCTCCTGGGCGCGCACCAGGGATTCGACGGCGGTTTTGAATTGGTCGTATTTATTCTCGATGGCCAGCACCGACGCGCCGCTGATGATCAAAGGGGTGCGCGCCTCGTCAATCAGGATCGAGTCCACTTCGTCCACAATGGCGAAATAATGCCCGCGCTGCACCTGGTCCTCGCGCCGCATGGCCATGCCGTTGTCGCGCAAGTAATCGAAGCCGAATTCCGAATTGGTGCCGTAAGTGATGTCGCAGTTGTATTGCTCCCGCCGCACGGCGGGGGATTGGTCGCGAATAATGCAGCCGACCGTCAGGCCCAAAAACTTGTAAACCGCGCCCATCCATTCGCTGTCGCGCGCCGCCAGATAATCGTTGACGGTGACGACATGCACGCCGCGGCCGGTCAGGGCGTTGAGAAAAACCGGCATGGTGGCGACCAGCGTCTTGCCTTCGCCGGTGGCCATTTCCGCGATCTTGCCCTGGTGCAGCGCGATGGCGCCGACCAGTTGCACGTCGAAGGGGATCATTTCCCATTGCAGCGGATGTTCGCGGACGATGATTTCCGCGCCGCAGAGGCGGCGGCAGGCGTTTTTGACCACGGCGTAGGCTTCAGGCAAAATGTCATTGAGCCGGGCGGCCAGCGCCTCCGCATCCTGGATTGGCGACAGTTCGGCCTTCCATTGCGCGGTTTTTTGGCGCAAAACCTCCTCGGGCTGCGATTGCAGGGCCGTTTCGTGGTCGTTGATCCTTTTGACCAGCGGCCCCAGCTTCTTCACGTCGCGGTCGTTTCTTGAACCGATAATCTTTTTGACGATATACTTAATCATACCTGCTTCCACGCGCCTCTTGCCCCTGGACCCCTTTCCAGCCTTAAACACCCGATAATGCGCCAGTCTTCGGTGGTAGGGCGCGCACTCCGTGCGCGCCGCGGCGGGCAGAGGACTGCCCGCCCCACCGAGACTGACCGGCTGCAACGGCTGAGGCGGCCTCGCCGCGCATCGGGCTTGGGAAAACTACGGGAAGACAGGGGAAGCGTCAAAGAATTAAGCGGCCGGGCGGGGCCGGCTAACGACGCTTGCCGCTCTTGCGCGCGCGTTGGCCGTTGCGCGGCGAAACGCTTTCGATCAGGATCGAACTGAGATGATGAGGGCAGTCGTCGGCATCCATGAGAACGACGAGCGAGCCTTTGGGCGAAACCGAAATAAAATCCGGACGCGGCACGAGGAAGCTTTCGCCGCTGACCATTTGGATCTTGTATGGCTTGAACGGCACCGCGCGGTTCAATTCTCGAATAGATGAGATAACCATACGGTTTCTATAATCTGCCGCGGCCAAAAGTTCAAGCGCCGCCGCCCGGATTGGCCACATCCACTTTTGCGGGCGGTATGGGAATGCTCACCTCCGGGTCCTCCTTGAGCAAGGCCTGTTCGTAGGGGACCACCAGGGCATGGCTGGCGTCTGTCTTGAAAACCCGGTCCCCGCTCCTGGCGTGGACCACCACGACGGCCTCCTTTTCCGGCGGGTAGATCAGTTTTAACCCGAAAATCGTCAAGGGAGGCGCGCCGGGAATCTTGGCCATTTCGCCCCGGATGACTTCCAGCGCCAGGAGGGGCCGCATCAATTGGCGATAATGGGCGCCGTTGGTGGGCGCCTCGCCGACCCTCAATCCAACATACCACTCGAAATTCATGGTCCCTTTGGGCTGGTTGACCACAACCCAGGCCCCCTCCGCCACCAGGCTGTCGCGCATGGGGAGGGAAAAGCCGCCGTTGGCCGGGTTCAGCTCCACCGGGATCCGCCCGTCCTTGCTGTCAATATAAACGGCCAGGTCCCGGATTCCGATTTCCGGCGAAACCGGACTCATCCGCAACTGCATTTCCAGGTTGGTAAAGGTCCGGCTCAGGCTGGCCTCGGTTTCCTGGATCCGATAAATCAACTCATAAGGCAGGCGGGCCGGCTCCGCCGCCGGGAGCAGCCACGGCCAGAGCAGCAGCGCGCAAATTTGCGATGTCAAGGCCCGCCGGATCATATTCGTCCGCCATGCGTTCTAAATCGAGGCAGCGGCGGGGGCCGGGGGAGGGCCGGCCGGGGCCGCGGCGGCCTTGAAACTGGCCCAATGGCGCGCCGGGGTCAACGCCAGAACGATGAGCGCGACCTGGGTGGCGTCGAAAAACATCAGCCAGCGAAAGGCGGCGTCCATAAAACCGTAGGAGTGCAGGCCGATGCCCAGCATGTTGACGCCGAACCAGGAGAAACTGGTGACGATGTTGCCGAAGACGGCCATGGCCATCAATCCGCGTTCCTTGATCAACCCGCCCCAGCGGGCGTGCAGAATCATCCCGTTCCACAACACAATCAACAGCGCCCCGTTTTCCTTGGGGTCCCAGCCCCAGAAACGGCCCCACGACTGATCGGCCCAAATCCCGCCCAGAATCGTCCCCACAAAACTGAACAGCGTGGCAAAGCAGACAATTCCATAGACCATGCGCGCCAGCGTTTTGCCCATCTCGGGCGCAAGCGTGCGGGTGAAGAACCCCCGCACGATGTAAACGATGGCCAGCAGCCCCGCCACGAACATGGAGGCATAGCCCAGCGTCACCACCACGACGTGGGTGGAGAGCCACAAGTTGGTGTCCAGCACGGCGCGCAGCATTTCCATCGTATCGCCGCGCCCCGCCGAGGTCCACAGGTCCTGCAAGGCCAGATGATGGGCGATGTTCAGGGTGATGAAGCCGATGAAGCCGGTGCAAACCAGGCCGATGCCGCCCAGGAAGATGCGTTCCAGAAAGATGCCGAACAGCACCGCCGCCCATCCGATGAAAATGGCCGAGGAATACAGATTGGTGACCGGCGGGCGCCCTTGCAAATACATGCGGAACAACAGCGCGAAGGTGTGAACGGCAAAGGCCAGGACCAGCAGGTAAAATCCCGATTTCCGCAGGGCGGGGGACAAATTGATCCAGTAAAGGCATCCGAGGATGACCGCGGCCACGTAAATCACCATGCTTACGTAAAACGGCTGGATCTGGTTGAAAAAGAACTCCCGCTCTCCCGCGCCCAACGCGGATGCCAATTCATTGGACTGCAACCACACGCGATAATCGGCCACCGCTTGGTTGAATTCGCCCGGCTGGTTCGCCTGGTAAGCGCCGGCCATTCTGGCATAATCCTTCATCGGCTCGCCCACCGCGCCCGAAACCACGGCGTCCATCAGATTGGTCCCTGTGTTGGACCAGGCCTGGCGGGGCTGGCCCGGCGCCGGAGGAATCAGCCAGACGTATGCGATCTGCGAAAGCTGCTCATAGCGGCGGAAGGAAACCGTGATGCGTTGCACATCCTCCGCGTTGGCGGGCTTGCCCTCCTCCGTGTTTTGCAGGGCGGCGCGGCCGGCGGGGAGAGACTGCTGGTAAGCTTCCACTTCCTTCTGAAAGTCATCGGCGCCCTCCGGCTCCAGGCTGTTCTTGATCCGAAAATATAATTGGAGGCTGCTAAACAAATGGAGCACGTCCTTTTGCAAGGCAGTCCGCTGCTTCTCCGCCTCCTCGCCCTTCCCATTCTCCGCCTCAAAGATGTTCTGCGCCTGATCCTTGATGTATTGGTATTGGTTGGTCAGGTCGTTGAAGGAGAATTTTTGCAAGCCTTCCGTGGTCGCGCCCAGTTTTCCGGCCAGATCGGGATGTTGCACGCGGAAAATTTTCCGCTGATCGGCCAATTCCGGCTTGGTCATCGCTTCCAGCAACCATTCGGTGGCCGACATCGGGCCGCCGCCGGCGTTGGCCAGCTCGGAAGTGCCGCTGATGCCCAGGAGCGAATTGCGCGCCACCGAATCCAGCGGCTGCACACGCCCGTTGAGCAGCACGGGCAATCTTCCCCAGGCCGCCACATGGAAGCCGTTCTTGGGTTTGGGGGGCAATGTGCCGGACAGAAACCACGCGGCAAAAATACCGGTCAAAATCCAGGGCAGCCATTTCTTCATGCTTCACTCCTTTTTCCGGCCAGCGCGGGTCGGGGGACTTTGCCCGGAGTCCGGCTGGCGGGGACTGCCTGGGCCTGTTGCACGCGCTTCCTGGCAAAGCCAATCAGGTGCATCAGGAATTGCGTGATCAATCCCGCCGCCACCAGGCTGCACGCCACATACGGCGTAATGGCGGCCGGATTGCGCACCACCTGCAAAATGGAAACCTGGTCGCCCTCCTCAAAACTGGCCTGATAAAACGTTTCCCCGCCATACCGCAACGGAGCGTTCATGCGGATCAGCACGTCCCGGTCCTCCCCCCGCGCCGGGTCGCGCAGGCGAATCTTGCTGGAGAAATTGCTCGGGATGTCGGTGCCAGGGTAGATGTCGTGTTTGAACTCCAGCAAGGTGATCGAATAGGGCCGGTTGTAACGCACCGGCCGCAGGGCCATTTCATAGGTATGCCCCGCCACCTCGAATTTTTGCGGCTCGGTCAGCGGCACCTTCAAGAGCGCGCCGAACTGCGCCTGCAATTCCGCCGCCAGCGGCGGCTTGGAAAGCCAATAGGACACCGTCCAGTCTCCCAGCGGCTGGTTGCCGGCCACCACCTCAATCAGCGCGGTGGGCCGGTTTTCGTCGTCCATCCGCTGGGCCTCCGGGAGGGCCGCGAAAAGAAGCTGCCGCCCGATTCCCTGGCTGGCCTTGAGTTTTTCGCCGCCGCCGGACATCGGGCCGGCCGGGGTTGAGTTTTGAAAATAAGACTTGACGCGCAAGGCGAAGGGCAGGCCGGCGGGATGAATTTCCCCGCCCCCGGCCACGAGCGCTTCCGGGATGGCCACCACGCTGTCGTGATCGGGATCGGTGACATCAATGACCGCCAATTCATGGTTGCGGCTGTCCTCGCTGTAATTCAAGGTCGCGCCCACCGGCAGCCGCATCTGGCTTTCGACTTGAAACATTTCCGTCATGAACTGGCCGGCCAGCAGAAAGATCAAACCGGTGTGAATGAGCACGATGCCGATTTTCCTTTTGCTGAATTGAAATCGCCGGATATGGGCGGCGAGCAAATTGACCAGCAGCGCCAGGCCGATCAGCCAGCCTCCCGGAAAGACCGGGATCCGCAGGCGCGATCCCGGCGGCGTCCAATGCACAAAAAAGCTGCGGAAAATCTGCGCCTGCGCGTCGTAAAGCCCCATCCGAACCTCCGCCAGGGTGCCGGCGAAAACCACGATGATGGCCAGCCCCAGAAGAACCACGGTCAGGCGCAGCGACGTCAGGAAATTCACGCAGTTCTTGAGCATGGTTCAGGGATAGTGGACGGTTTGGACAAATTTGGCAAAAGCATCTTTTTCACGGCTCACCACCGCGCCCGCTCCCGTCAATTTATAGAACCAGGTCTGGCCGCCGTGCGTCACGCTCACCGCCACCATCCGGCTGGGCTGGCCCGCGGCGTCCGTGCCGGTGAAATCCACCAGCGTGCCTTTGCCGCCCAGCACATCCAACGATTCCGTGGCCTTCGCCAGGGCGTCCTCCGCAATGGCCGGCAAACTTAACTGCCCGCGCCAGCGGTTGACGTTAGCCAGCGTTCCGCCGCCTTCCCCGGCCAAAACGCTGATGGTGACAACGGCTTTCTGACCGGCGTCGCCGGCGATGGAAAAGCTCTTCGTCACCATGGGGCCGGGCTGGGTTTCCGTCCAATTCGCCGGGGCATTCCAATTGGGTTGAGCGTTGGAACTGCCGGCCGTTGCCATGCCCGCGCCCATGCCCATGTCCATGCCGGTCATTCCCGCGTGCGGATCGGCCACTGTCTTGGCCCCCTCGTTTCCGCCAAAATGGACCGACTTTAAAAACTCCAGAAAAACCGGTTTCGCGCCCGTCACCACGTCCGAGTCTCCGCGCATTTTAAAAAACCAGGAAGCGCCGTCGCGCGGAATCATCGCCACCACCGTCCGTTCCGACGGGCCCGCGAACTCGTAAAGTTTCCCTTCGTTCGAATCCACCACGGCCTTCTCGGACGTCATCTCATTTTCCGCGATGTCGCCCAGGCCGACCTCATGCCGCCAGCGGTTGACGTTGGCCAGCGCGCCTCCCACCTCGCCCGGAAAGGAGGTAATCGTCGCCTCCGCCTTTTTGCCGCCGGGACCCGGCACCAGGAAATTTCCCAGGCGGATGCTGGTGGGCGCCAATTCCTGCCAGCCGGCCGGCGTTGTCCAGTGCAGCGGCGCGGAGTTGACGGGGACCGGCATGGCGTCCGCGCCCATCATGGACGCGCCGGGGGCCGCCGGCGCCGGGGGCGCCTTCTCCTTGGGGGTCTGGTAAGTTTGGATTTGATCCTCGCGCCGGCATCCCGCCAAAAGGCCGATGACCAGACACGCTGCGTTCACTGCACAAGTAGTTCTCATTTCGACTGCGCACAACATAGCACGGCTTATTCCAGGTAAAAGAACGTTTTTTGCCTTTCGCGCGCGCCAACCTGAGCGCGTTGGAGATTCGCCGGTGCTTGGCGGGGCTGTGCCGGACTTTCGCCCTTCGCGGATTCTGCTTGAATCCGCCCCCAATGAAGACGAAGAATTGAGGATGATTTACGGCAGAGCGGTCACGCGTCGTGGCGGCAAGCCAAACTGAACGGAAAACAAACCATGCTGACAAATCTTCAGCTCAAAAACTTCAAAATTTGGAAGGACACCAAGCCTCTTAAAATGGCCCCATTGACGGTCTTGTTCGGCACGAACAGTTCCGGCAAAAGCAGTATCGAGCAGTTCTTCCTCATGCTCAAACAGACGATGGAGTCCTCCGATCGCAAGGTTATAATCTTTCCCGGCGACCAAAACTCGCCTGTGAACCTTGGCTCGTTCGAAGAACTCGTTTTCGCCCGCGATCCCAAGAACAAACTTGAGTTCAATTTCGAGTGGAGTCTGGCGAATCCCCTCAAAATCAAAGACCCTCGCTCTGACTTTACCTGCTCCGGCGGCCGCCTCCGCTTTTCCGCCGACATAGGCATGGTGGGGGAAAAACACCCCAAGCTCGCCGTGGGTCGGCTTGAGTATCAACTCAAGCAGGACGGTGATGAGGCCATGCGTGTGTGGATCGAGCGCAAAACCGGCGAAAAGGTCGAATACACATTTGACGCCTCGCCTTATACCCTCACGCGCAACCAGATGCGGGTATGGCCGCTCGGCGCGCCCACCAAGTTCTACGGATTTCCGGACGAAGTTCCGGCCTATTATCAAAATGCCGACTTTGTGCAGGATTTCAGCCTCCAGATGGAGCAATTGCTTCGCTCCATTAGCTATTTGGGTCCGTTGCGATCCAAGGGGGATAGGCTCTACTACTGGACCGGCGGCGAACCTGAAAGTGTCGGCTATTCCGGCGAGAAGACGATTAGCGCTCTCCTCGCCGCTAAATCACGCCACCTCAACACCGGAAGGAAAAAGAGAAGAAAGCCGTTCGAACAGTTTATAGCCGAAAAACTGCATCAGCTTGAACTGATCGACGAGTTTGTAGTAAAACAGATATCCGAACATCGCAAAGAATACGAAGTGAAGGTAAAGACGCCAGGTTCCCAATCCTGGGTTGATCTCCCTGATGTCGGCTTCGGCGTTTCACAGGTCTTGCCCGTCCTTGTGCAGTGTTTTTACGCCCCCGCCGATTCGATTCTCTTCATCGAACAACCAG
>JBEKIA010000025.1:0-26500 GCA_050011995.1 Verrucomicrobiota bacterium | reverse complement strand
CAGATCCGCCGCAAGCCGTTGGAGGCGGTGAGCAACGGGTTTTCAGTCACATATATATCGTCGTCCCAGATGAATCCGGCGCGAAGCGCCGGAAGGAAGGCCAGCAGGGTGACGAAGACCAAAGCCAGCGCCCAAAGCCAGTCGCGCCCGCCGGGCCGGGGTTGTTCATTCCCGGGGTTCCCGGGGGCCTGTGTGGTTGTTTTCATGGCATCAGGAACAGGAAAACAACAAGCGGTTCAGGCGCGGCGCGGGCGTTTGGAACGGCGGGCGCCGCGGAACAGTTCCATCTGCGGCTCTTTGAATAATTGGTAGTTCTTGAGAACACGGATGACCTGCAACAGGTCGGATTTGTCGTAGTTGCGGTTGACCTCGACGCGCGCGATCAGGTCCGCCAGCATGGTGCGAAAGGAAATGACCGCGTCCACGCCCTTGGCGCGGAGAAGGGCGATGCTTTGCGCGCGCGCCGCCGCCGTTTGCGGCAAGGCCGGCACAATCAATATCTTCAACGGCGCCAAATCGGGGCTGAAGGCGCGCGCCGCCTGCTGGAAAACGGCCGGCTCGACGAACCGGAACATTTCGGGCGAATTTTCCAGCAGGGCCGGCCCGAAGGATTCGGTGTGCCAGCCGCGCACCACCACCAGGGCGCGGTTGACGGAGGGCAGGTCCGCGCAATCCAGGATGAAGGGAACGGGCGCCGCAGTCTTGACCGGTTGCGGATTCCAGACCAGGAAATCAATGCCGTCAACCTCCTGCTTGCCGCGCGCTTCATATTTGCGATCCTGGCGCACGAGGAATCCGTGCAACTCGAAGTATTCCCGAACGATGCTTTCATTCACGGCGGACATGGGTCAATGGCAGGTTGCCGCCTTCGCCAAAGCTCCCTCCTTCGCTGAAGCTTCGGAGGACAGGACGGCGGACAGGGCGGATTTGCGGCGGGGCGCCGGGGGGGCCAGAACCTTTTCGAGGAGGGCCGGCGGAACCGTGTGGCCGGGTTCGACTTGGCCGATGCGGCGGGCGAGGACGAATTGGATTTCGCCGGCGCTGACTTTTTTGTCCGCTTGCATCGCCGCCAGCAGGCGCGCCCGGGCCGGGACGGAAAGCCGGATGGAAACGGGCAACCCGGCGCGGAGGAACAGGTTTTCGATGCGCGCCGCGTCGCCCGCCGGCAGGCCGGTCAGTTCGGCGGAGAGCTTGGCGGCGGCCACCTGGCCGATGGAAATGGCCTCGCCGTGGAGGAATTTTCCGTAGCCGGAAATGTTTTCGAGGGCGTGGCCGATGGTGTGGCCAAAATTCAGGATGGCGCGAAGGCCCGTTTCCGTTTCATCCTGCCGGACCACTTCCGCCTTGAGTTGGCAGCAGCGCGCCACCACTTCCGCCAGTATCCCGGCGTCGCGGCGCAAGAGCCGGGGCAGGCCGCGCTCCAGCCGGGCAAAAAAAGGCGCGTCGCAGATGATCCCGTATTTGATGACCTCGGCCAAACCGGCGCGGAATTCGCGGGGCGGCAGGGAATTCAGCGTCCGCAAATCGCAGAGGACAAACCGGGGCTGATGAAAGGCGCCCACCAGATTCTTGCCGGCTTTGAGATTGACGCCGGTCTTGCCGCCGACCGAGCTGTCCACTTGCGCCAGCAAGGTGGTGGGCGCCTGGACGAAGGCGATGCCGCGCAAATAAATCGCGGCGAGAAACCCGGCCAGATCGCCCGCCACACCGCCGCCCAGGGCGACGAGAAAGGACTTCCGTTCCAGGCGGTGGGCGGCCAGTTGGTCGCACGCGGCCTGGACCATTCTGAGGCTTTTGGAAGTTTCGCCGCGCGGCACGCAAATCAAACGCGGCTCAAAGCCGGAGGAACGGAGCGCGGCCAATGCCGGTTTGGCGTAGAGGCGCGCCACCCGGTCGTCCGAGAGGACGGCGCAACGGCGGCCGAGTTCCAGTTTGGCGCAAAACCGGCCCAGGGCGGAAAGCAGACCGGCCCCCACATAAATGGGATAGCTTCGATTGCCCAATGGAACGGCGACGGTGCGCATGGGCCAAGCATAAGCGGCCGGGCGCAATGCGCGAGTTCAAAGTTTGTCCCCATGCATCAGGAAAATTGAAAACCTTTCCCGGCCTTTCCAGAGGGCGGCGGCTTGTGTAATCTGGTTTCATGCGTTATCGAAATCTGGGCGGCAGCGGTTTGCGGGTGTCGGTCATCGGCCTGGGCACCTGGCAGTTTGGCGGGGAATGGGGGCGCGCTTTTTCGCAGGCGGAAGTGGACGCAATCCTGGACAAGGGCGCGGAACTGGGAATTAATCTAATTGACACCGCGGAATGTTACGGCGATCACCTCGCCGAAAGCCTGGTCGGCGATTACCTGGCCCGGCGCGACCGCTCCCGCTGGATTGTCGCCACCAAATTCGGCCATCAATTCCACAAGTTCATGGACCGCACGGACACTTTTTCCCCGGCGGACGCGCGGCGGCAATTGGAGGCGTCGCTGCGCGCGCTGCGGGTGGAGAGGATTGATCTTTACCAGTTCCACTCCGGCTCCGACGCCGCCTTTCTGAACGAGGAATTGTGGGCCGTGCTGGCGGAGGAGAGGCGCGCGGGGAGGATCGGCCATCTGGGCGTTTCGATCATGCAAAAGGGGAGCGAAATCCAGGCGCGCGAGGCCCGCCGGCTCGGGGTGGAGGCGCTGCAAGTTTTCTACAACCGCCTGGACCGCCGCGCCGAGCGGATGTATTTCCCGGCGGCGCGGCGGGACCAACTCGGCGTGCTGGCGCGCGTGCCGCTGGCCAGCGGCCTGTTGAGCGGCAAATACCGCGCCGGCGTCGCCTTCCAGCCCAACGATGTCCGCGCCACCTTCGACCGGGAAAAGATGAGCAGGGACCTTGCGGAAGTGGAAAAGATTCGCGCGGCGGAAGTGCCGGCCGGAATGGCCATGTCGCAATGGGCCATCGCGTGGTGCCTGAAGGACCCGGTGGTTTCGGCGACCATCCCCGGTTGCAAGGACGCCGCGCAAGCGGCCGCCAACGCGGCGGCGGCGGATTTGGCGGCGGAAGTTTAGCGAGCCAGGCCAACCCGCCCCTTGGGACGGCGTATCAAGGGGCGCGGAACCGGCTGCAGAATTGGCGGCGGCGGTTCAGGCGCGGGGTGTTGCCGCAATAGGTTTCCATGGCCACGATCTTGAGAAGGATGGCGCTGCGCGGGCTGGGAAAATGCGCGACGGGAATCTTGCGGGGCGCGCCCGTTTGCTCCCGGTGCTGCTGGAGCAGAACGGTGAAATGGGCCGGTTTGGGAGGATCGAAGGCAAAGGGGCTGAAGGAAGCGGGAAACTGCAGGCTCAAATTTCGCGGTGTCTTTCTCATAACATTGTCAAGTAGATGTTTGCTTCGGGCCGGGGCCGGCGGACAATATGCCCAGCGTGGTTTTGAGAACATCCCACTGCACTTTCAGATGAAGAATTTCGTCGCGCAAGGCCTGGTTCTCGGCCCGGAGCTGGCTGACGTGGTCGGACGGCCCGGCCGCTTCTTGCGCCAGGGCGGCGGGTTGCGGCAGCGGGATTGATTGCGCCAGGGTGATGGGTTGCGGCGGGGCGGGCGGGTATTTCCGCTTCCACGTCCGCAGGTCGGCCGGGCTGAGGCCCAACTCGGCGGAGACTTCTTCCAGGCTCCGTCCGCTGTAGTGGAAAAAGTGGGCGGCGGCTTGTTTGAAAGGTTCGTCGTACTGATGGCGTTGTTCCAGATTGTGTTCCATAAAATTGTCTTGTTTGCTCGCAGCCGTGTCTCTTTATCGGCTGTTTTCTGCGTGCTGTTAAATATGCGAGCAAATCTTTTCCAGCAAACGGCGTGCCAGCCGGAAAAATCTCATTTCTGGGATGGCCCGAAAACCAATGGGTTCGCGCAAGTGCTAGGATTGGAATGGGTTGCGATTTATGTTTGCGGAGGAGAAACGCGGCGCGAAGGCGGGCGCCGCCAATACGTAAATCCAACCCACCAATAAATGGACAGTTCCAAAGTAACCAAGTCCAAAAACATCCGTCATTTGCAAGCCGTAAAGCACCAGGCCCAGGGCCAGCAGGGCCGCTCCCGGCAGCAAGGCGGCGCAGGCCAGCCGCCAGGCGCCGGGCCAGGTCAACTGGCGGTCGCAAAACCAGGCGGACAGTTTTGCGGCCGGAGCGTAAATCCACGCCAGCGCGGCCCAGAGCAGCAACAGGCAAACCGCCACCGCCAAGCCCGCCGCCACCAAGACAACCGGCCTCCAGGCGCCCCACCATGGCTCCAGATGGGACCGGCTCAAATCCAAGGCGGCCTGGCTGCCATAACCGAACTGTAGCGAGCCAAGCGCCGAACTCAGGATGGAAGAAACATCAACATGGTCCCTGCGCAACACAATTTGCAGGTCGGCGCTTTGATCCAACTCCGCGTCCTCCCCGGTGGCGACGGCAATGGACAGGAACTTGGTTTCGGACTGGACGCCCTGGATGCCGGCCAGTTGGCCGCCGGCCAGGCTGGCGCCTTCGGGCATTTTTTGGATTTCTTCCGTGATGACGGGGGCATAGCAGTGTCCGAGAAACCAGACGGCGTCGGCGGCGAACAAGAGGGCGAAGAGGACCTGCGCCAGGAACAGCCGGCGCCACGGGGCTTGGGCAAACGCGGCCACCCCCCCAAAGGTGCATGGCTGCCAGGCCGCCCGCTTCCCGGCAGGAGGAGGCGGCTCCGCCGGCGCGGGGGATGGCTTTTCGGCTTCTGCGCTCACAGTTCCGTTAATTCCAAATGAGGGTAGGGCGAGACTCTGTCGAGCCGTGACTTTTCCCCGGGAAATCGAGTTTCGGCTCGACAGAGTCTCGCCCTACCGACAAAGACTGACGCCTTGCGTTCAATACAATGAGCCCGAGATTACACGGAAGAGCCGCTCCAGTGCAATTTGCGGCGGACGGTGTCGAAAAAGGACCAGCCGCCCAGGTGGAGGAAGTGGACGGCGCGGCGGGCGCGGCGAATGGTGACGACATCGCCGCAGCCCAGCGCGGCCTGCATTTGGCCGTCCGCCGACACGATAATCTCCAACTGCTCGCTCAACACCGTGACTTTGACGGTGGCGTTGGAGTTGACGATGACGGAACGATTGGAAAGGGCATGGGGGCAAATCGGCGTGATGGCAAAGACCTGCGCGGTCGGACTGACAATCGGCCCGCCGGCGGAAAGGGAATAGGCGGTGGAACCGGTGGGCGAACTGACGATCAGGCCGTCGCCCCGATATTGAGTCAGCGCTTCGCCGTTCACGCTCACCTCCAGTTCCACCACCCGGGAGACGGCGCCGTGGCTGATGACGACATCGTTGAGCGCGCAGCATTGGACCGCTTTGCCCCGGCCCTGGCCGGTGGCCTCCAGCAGGGGGCGGCTTTCGATGATAAAGTCATTGTCCCAAAGTTGTTGCAAGGCCCCGGGCAAGTCGTCCACGGCCACGGCGTTGAGAAAACCGAGGCGGCCCACGTTGACGCCGAGGATGGCGGTGCGGCCGCCGCCGCTCTCCCGCGCGGCGCGCAAAATAGTGCCGTCGCCGCCGAAGACCATGAGGAGATCGCAGTGGCGGGCCAGGGCGGCGGCGTTGGGGAAAGTGGGGCATTGGAGGCCGGCCTGGCGGGCGGCGCTTTCCTCCGTGGCGGCGATGCGCCCGTGGCGGGTGATCAGGGCCAGGGCGCGCTGGAGGGCGGCCTGGCCGGCCGGCAGGCCGCAGTTGGCCAACAGCCCGATGCGATGGATTTTTTCAGGATGTTTTTTCAAGCAGCACCAGGAATTCCTTGTTGCCGGCCGGGCCGAGGAGGGGGGATTCGGTCTCGCCCCGCCAAAGGACGCCGGGGATGGGCGTGAGAAACTCGCGCAATTCACGGAGCACACGCGCGTGAACGGCCGGGTCTGTGATCACGCCCGCGCCGCGGTCGGCTTCGGCCTTGCCAGCTTCAAATTGGGGTTTCACCAGGGCGAGCATCTTACCGGAACGGCGCAACAATGCAACGGCGGCGGGAATTATCTTTCGCAGCGAGATGAAGGAACAATCCGCCACCACCAAGTCGGCGCCGGCGAAGGGCTGGGGGAAACTTGGCGCGGCCAGGTTGCGGGCGTTGGTTCGCTCCAGGACCACGACGCGGGGATCCTGGCGCAGTTTCCAGGCGAGTTGGCCGCGGCCCACGTCCACGGCGAAGACTTTGGCCGCGCCGTTTTGCAGGAGGCAATCAGTGAACCCGCCGGTGGAAGCGCCGAGGTCAATGGCGATCAGGCCGCGCGGATCGAGTTGGAAATGGCGCAAGCCGTGTTCGAGCTTGAATCCGCCGCGGCTGACGTAGCGTTCCGGGACGGCGAGGGCCAGATCGTCGCCGGGCTTGACCAGGTCGCTGGGTTTTTTGGCGGTGTGGCCGCGGAGAAGGACCTGGCCGGCCAGGACGGCGCGGCGCGCCTTTTCGCGGGAGGGGCAGAGTCCGCGCTGGACCAGGGCCTGGTCTAACCGGAGGTTATGGAACGGCAGAGGCATGGGGCGGGGGTGAGGCGCATTGCACTGTTATTGTGTAGATGAGAAATGACCAGTATTCAATGGTCAATTTCCAATCGCTTCCATCGCTGAAACCTCGCGCAAATTAGAGAAGCGCCAAAAAAAGTGAAATGGGCCCGGGCGGCGGGGGTGTAAGGCAAATTTCTTCGAGCCATTTGCCTCTGCTCGGAAGCGAGTGAGGATGATGTATAGGTTGCTAGACAACACTGCGGGGGCAGTGGGAAAGCGGCGCTGGCGCGCCTGCACTCCAAGACCTGTCGGCGCCTCGGACGCGCCGTGTGAACGCGAAGCGTCCTGGAGTGCGGAACGCCAGTTCCGCTTTGGCCGTCAAACCGGCGTTTTCGACTAATTTGAAGAATTTTGTCTCACACCCCGGCGGCGGATTGCCCGCCCTTTCCGATTGACAATCTCCCGCCGGTCTGACACCATGCCGTCACAATGAGTGTGAGCGAAAAACCAATTCTCCCTCACCTGCGCGGCGTCCAAGCCGGCGGCGCGGCAAAAAGGAAATCCCTGTCAATTCAATTCAATAACAACATGAAACTTTCAATTCGAACCTGCGGCGCCGTGGCCTGCGCTGTGGCCATCTCGGCGGCGTCCGCGCAACCCAAACCCGCGGATCCGTCCATTCCCCATCTGGAGAAGCGCGGCGTGGCCACGCAGTTGATCGTGGACGGCAAACCGTTCCTGGTTCTCGGCGCGGAACCGCCCACCAGCGGCGCCTCCAACCCCGAGTACCTGCGCTACATGGATGAGGTGATGGCCGAAACACACTGCAATACCGGGGCGATGGCGGTGGGGTGGAACTGGATCGAGCCGGTGGAAGGCAAGTTCGACTTCCACATCATGGACGCGATCATCGAGCAGGCCAAACAGTTCGGCCAGCGCGTCTGTTTGATCTGGTTCGGAACCTGGAAAAACGGCCAGTCCAACTTCGCGCCCCCCTGGGTGAAGGCCAACCAGGACCGCTTCCCGCGCGTGCAAATCAAGGACGGCCAAAGCGCCGAGAACCTCTCCCCCTTCAGCCAAAACGGCTGGGAAGCCGATGCCCGCGCCTTTGCCGCCCTGATGCGCCATATCCGCGAGGTGGACAAGTCGCACCGCGTCATCATTGTTCAAGTGGAGAATGAAATCGGCATTTTCGGCGACACGCGGGACCGGTCTGCGGCGGCCAACCAGGCCTTTGCGGCGCCCGTCCCGGCCGAGTTGACGGATTACCTCCAGAAGCACAAGGAGGATTTGCATCCGGAGTTCCGCAAAGTCTGGGAAGCGGCCGGTTTCAAAACCTCCGGGACATGGGCAGAGGTGTTTGGCAAGGGCCAGCCGGCGGATGAGATCTTCATGGCCTGGACCTATGCGCGCTATGTCAATCGCGTGGCGGAGGCCGGCAAGAAGGAATACCCGGTCCCGATGTGCGCCAATACCTGGGGCAGCAAAGGCTGGGGGCAAGGCCCGCACGGCGAGCCGATAGACCATGTGCATGACGTATGGAAAGCGGGCGCTCCCATGGTGGAAATGTTCTGCCCCGATGCTTACTTTGGAGCCCAGGGCGCGGCGGATCACATCGTGGATTTGACCACCCGGTATGTCCACTCCGGCCTTCCGTTCTTCACCACCGAAGCGCAGGACGGCGACATGGGGGCCGGACATGTCTTCTATGCGGTCGGCCAGCAACGCGCGATTGGTTATTGCGGGATGGGCAACGACGGCTTGCTGCAGTGGTTCTCCATCACCGGCATCAATTTGCCGTATGCGGTGACGGAGCCGGGCATGGATTCGCTGGCACGGCTGGTGGGATTTGGCGGGCCTGGCTCCAACAAGCCGCTCCCGCCACTGCCTCCCGAATACGAAGCCAAGTCGCTTTCCCAGGCGTACCTGATGATGTCCCAAATCGCTCCGCAAATCCTGGAGCATCAAACCAACGGCACCATTGCGGGAGTCGTGTTGGACAAGCAGAGACCGAGCGAAAAGGTGAAACTGGGGAACTACATCATCAACGCGCAGATGCCGCGCGGGGTCCGCGGGACCAATGCCCCCGCCTTCCCCATGGGCTACGGTCTGTTCATGGCGCTCGGCCCGGACGAATACCTGCTGGCGGGCAATAATCTCCTCATCACTTTCACTCCCGACACGCCGGGGCCGCAGATTGCCGGTCTGGCGGAGCAGGAAGCGGGCCGGTACGACAAAAACGGCAAGTGGGTGGTGACGCATTTGATCGGGGGCGACGATTCCATGATTTCATCCGACCCGCCCGCGGGCCAGGCCGCCTACGGCGTGCGCCTTGCGTTTGGCGAACACGCCGTCCAGCGCGTGACGTTGTACCGGTACCGTTAGAGAAATTCCTATCAAATCAATTCAATAACATTATGAAACTATCCATTCTAACCGGCGGCGCCCTGGTCTGCGCCCTGGCTTTCTCGGCGGCGCAGGCGCAAGCCCAAGCCGCGGATCCGTCCATTCCCCATCTGGAGAAGCGCGGCCTGGCCACGCAGTTGATCGTGGACGGGAAACCGTTCCTGGTGCTGGGCGCGGAACCGCCCACCAGCGGGCCGTCCAACCCCGAGTATTTGCGATACATGTTTGAGGTGCAGGCCGCCACGCACCAGAATTCCTCGGCCATTGCCATGGGCTGGGCCTGGATCGAGCCGGAGAAAGGCAAGTTCGACTTCCATCTGGTGGATTTGATGATCGAGGACGCCAAAAAGACCAGCCAGCATATCATCCTGGTGTGGTTCGGAAGCTGGAAAAACGGCGTCTCCAGCTTCGCGCCCCTCTGGGTGAAGGCCGACCAGGATCAGTTCCCGCGCGCACAAGTCGGGCCGCAGGTCAGAACCGCGGAAAACCTTTCCACCTTCAGCGCGAACAACTGGGAAGCGGATGGCCGCGCCTTCGCCGCCCTGATGCGACATATCCGCCAAGTGGATCGGTCGCACCGCGTCATCCTGGTCCAAGTGGAGAATGAAATCGGCATTTTCGGCGACACGCGGGACCGGTCGCCGCTGGCCAGCAAGGCGTTTGAGGGGCCCGTCCCGGCCGAGTTGATGGACTACCTCCAGAAGCACAAGGATGGGTTGCATCCGGACCTCCTCAAAGTTTGGGAGGCGGCCGGTTCCAAAACCTCCGGGACATGGGCGGAGGTATTCGGCAAGGGTCCGCAGGGGGACGAGGTTTTCATGGCCTGGAACTATGCGCGCTATGTCGGGCACGTCGCCGAGGCCGGCAAGAAGGAATACCCGGTCCCGATGTTCGTCAATGTCTGGGGGATTCAAGGCTGGGGGAAGGGTCCCTCCGGCGAGGCGTTTGACCATGTGCTTGATATATGGAGAGCGGGCGCTCCGCAGGTGGACATGTCCTGCCCCGATGCTTACATGGGAGTCCAGAACGCCGCGACCCGCCTCATCGAGATCACCAAACGGTACACCCGCGCCGGCAATATCTTCTTCACCGTCGAAGCGGAGGACGGCGTCGTGGGCGCCGCCCATGCCTTCTATGCCATCGGCCAGGAGCGCGCCATCGGTTTTTCCGGCATGGGCTCGGACGGCTTGCTGGAATGGTTCACCAGGACGGGCATCAATGCGCCGTCATCCGTCACGCCGGGGGGCAGTGATTCGCCCATACGGCTGACGGGATTTGGCGGGCCTGACCCCACCAAGCCGCTCCCGCCGGTGCCTCCCGAATACGAAGCGAAGGCGCTTGCCCAGGGATTCCTGACCCTTTCCCAAATCGCTCCGCAGATTCTGGAGCACCAGAGCAGCGGCACCATTGCGGGAGTCGCGCTGGACAGAGGAAGGCCGAACGACAAGGTGAAATTGGGCAACTACATCATAAACGTGGAGTTGCCGCATGGTCGCGGCTCGACCAATGTTCCCAACATCATCGGCTACGGCGTATTCATGCCGCTCGGCCCGGACGAGTACCTGCTCGCGGGCAATAATCTGTTCGTGACTTTCACGCCGGACTCGCCGGGGCCGCCGATTGCCGGCCTGGGGGAGCAGGCCGCGGGCCGGTTTGACAAGAACGGCAAGTGGGTGACGACACATTTCCTCGGGGGCGACGATTCCGTTTTTTCATCCGCCCCCCCGCCGGGGCAGTCCGGCAGCGTCGTCCGCCTTGAGTTCGGCGAACACGCCATCCAGAAAGTGAAGTTGTACCGGTACCGATAGCCCGGCGCTCGTTGCGGCCTTCGACAGGATTCACGCCAGTTCCGGCTCTTCGATTTGGCGGGGCGGCGGGGTCAGCGGCGTGCCGTCGGCGGCTTCCGGGTATTCGAAGAGCTTGCCCTCGAAATTGCGGATGAGGACGCGCCCGCTGTTGCGGCTGAGAATGTAATCGGGGTTGATCGGGACCTTGCCGCCGCCGCCGGGGGCGTCAATCACATATTGCGGGACGGCGTAGCCGGTGGTGTGGCCGCGCAAACTTTCCATGATTTCCAAACCGTCGCGCACGCTGGCCCGCAAATGGGCCGAGCCGCTGATCAAGTCGCACTGGTAGAGATAATAAGGCTTGACGCGGCAGAGGAGGAGTTTTTGCGCCTGGGCGCGCATGACCAGGGGATCGTCGTTGACGTGGCGCAGGAGGACGGACTGGTTGCCGAGGGGGATGCCGGCATCGGCCAGGCGGCCCAGGGCGTCGCGCACCTCGGTGGTCAGTTCGCGGGGATGGTTGGAATGGAGGCTGAGGAAAAGCGGATGGAACTCCCGGAGCATGGAGCACAATTCGGGCGTGACGCGCTGGGGCAGAAAAATGGGAATGCGGGTGCCGATGCGCAGGAATTCCACATGGGGAATGGCGCGCAGGCGGCTGAGGAGGTTTTCCAGTTTCTCGTCGGAGAGCAGCAGGGGATCGCCGCCGCTTAAGAGGACGTCGCGCACGCCGGGGTTTTGGCGGATGTATTCGATCTGGCGGTCAAATTGCGGATGGAAATCGTACCCGGTGGCGTTGCTGACCAGGCGCGAACGGGTGCAGTAACGGCAATAGGCCGCGCAACGGTCCGTCACCAGGAACAGGACGCGGTCCGGGTAGCGATGGACCAATCCCGGCACGGGGGAATGGGTGTCTTCGCCGCAGGGGTCGCTCATCTCCCACGGGGCGGTGTGGGTTTCGGCCAGGCGCGGGATGACCTGCCAGCGGATGGGACAATTCTCGTCCGCGGGGTCAATGAGGTTGAAGAAATAGGGGGTGATGGCGAGGGCCAATTTGGTGTTGGCCAGCATCGTGCCGGCGTATTCCTCCGGGGTGAGGGCGGGCATCAGGCGCTGCAATTGCTCCAGGGAAGTGATGCGGTGTTTGAGCTGCCAGCGCCAGTCGTTCCAGTCGGCGTCGGGGACATCGGCCCAAAAGCCGCGTCCGGCGGGGTGGAATTCCTTGAGGGAATTCAAGCGGGCGGGGTCGGGATTCTTCCCGGCGCGACCCGCAAAGTGATGCTTATGCATTTTCAGGCACTATAAATTTGATCGGCCATCTGTCAAGTGGCGGAAAAAGAGGAGCTTGCCTTCGGTTGGGTGAACCGAAGACTCCGCCGCCGGCCGGTTTTCGCTGTCACCGTCACCAGCGCGATGGCTCCCGGGAGAGCATTTTATTCGTGCCGCACCCCGGCCTTGCCCGGGGATGGACGCGGGAATCAAGACGCCTTGGCGCGGACTTTGGAACGGAGGCTGCGCCCCGGCCGGACCCGTCCGCGTGTGGCCCGCGCTTGGGAGCGCTCCCGCGCTTGCAGGACATAGCTGGGCGCGCCGCGCAGGCGCCGGTGATACTTCAGGCGCACCCGCATCCGTTCGCGGGCCTTGATAGTATGCTGGAGACAATAGACGCCGAGGGCCGGCTTGCCGCAAGTCAGGCAAATGCCCCGCGCCTTTTTTCTGAGCATGTGAATCTGTTGACGTGACATCGGGGCGCCATCGGCCTTCTTCATCCCGGTGAATTTGTCGCGAATTTTTTTTCTGCTCCAAGTGATTTTCATGTCATTTTTCAATAACTGTATGCTTCACTCTAACCTGCTTCCGCCTCAAATGCGAGTGCTGTTCGCAACTTTTTTTAGCCCCCTCACGTCGCCGGTATGTAATGCTGCAGGAGGAGGGCGAGGACGAACCAGAGCAGGAAAAGACCGGCCTGCGGATGGGCCAGGTCCGCCACCGCCAGCAGGTCCACCAGCGGGATGCCGGCCAGCAGCCGCGCCACCGCATAGGCCACCTTTGGCTCCGCCCGCCAAAAGGCGTGCCGCAGCGCCCAGAGCAGCCAGACCGCCAACACCAGCGACAGGACGTTGCCGGTCTGCCGCGTCAAGCCGTCGTCACTCAAGCCGGCCAGCGCCAGCGGCGCCGCCAGAAAAAGCCCCGGCCAATACGGGGCCGGCCCGCGCCCGCCTTCCTGGCGCGCCAGCCAGCTCAAACCCAGGACGGAGGAGGTTCAAGGTTTTGAAGGCTGTGACAAAAATCTCCGCTGTCGCTTCCGATGCGCTCGCGGGCATAAAATCCAGCCAACGCCCCGCAAAACCAAGCCTTTGAAGCGACTATTGGCGCTGGTTTTCAATTCGGCTCTTGGAATTCTTTGCGTTTCGTTTATTTTAGCCAAATGCCTTGATGGCGAAATTCACGAGTCATGGCTATCGAATTCATCAGAATCGGCGGCGCGCGCCAGCATAATCTCAAGAACCTGACGCTCTCCATCCCGCGCGGCAAATTGGTCGTCATCACGGGGTTGAGCGGATCGGGGAAATCCTCCCTCGCCTTCGACACCATCTATGCCGAGGGGCAGCGCAAGTACGTCGAATCCCTCTCCGCTTATGCCCGGCAATTCCTGGATCAAATGGAAAAGCCGGAGGTGGATTTCATCGAGGGCCTTTCCCCGGCCATTGCCATCGAGCAGCGCGTCTCCGGCGCCAACCCCCGCTCCATCATCGCCACCACCACGGAGATTTACGATTATTTGCGCCTCCTTTTTGCCCATGTCGGCCAGCCCTACTGCCCGGTCAGCGGCCAGCCCATCACCCACCAAACCACCAGCGACATCGTGGATAAAATCCTCGCCCTTCCGCCCAAGACCCGGGTCATGCTCCTGGCCCCGGTGATCGCCGGCCAAAAGGGCGAATTCCGCGATGTCATCGAGCGCCTGGCGCGCGAGGGCTTCGTCCGCGCCCGCGTGGACGGCCAGTTTGTCGAACTGAGCAGCAATACGCGGGTGAAGCTGGATCCCAAACAACGCCACACCATCGAAGTGATCGTGGACCGGCTGGTCATTGATGAAAAAATCCGCGCGCGCTTGAGCGATTCCGTGGAGACGTCCCTGAAATGGGGCGAAGGCCGCCTCTTGCTGTTGCGGCAGCCGCCCCAAGCCGCCCTCTCCGACTCCTGGGCCGAGTCGCTCCAGTCCAATCGCAACTACAGTCCCGCCAGCGGACTGAGTTTCGAGACGCCCACGCCCAAACATTTCTCCTTCAATTCCCCGGCCGGGGCCTGTCCGGTTTGTCATGGACTCGGACAAAAAATGGTGTTCGACGAGCGCCTCATTGTGCCGGACGCGGAAAAGTCGCTCGAAAAAGGAGCGCTGCTGCCGTGGCGGCGGGGCGGCAAGCGGATGATGGTTTATTACAAAAGCCTGTTGCGCGGCATGGCCGGGCATTTCGGCCAAAGCCTGGAGGCGCCCTGGAAAGATTTGCCGGAGGATTTCAAACAAAAACTCCTGCGCGGCACCGGGGCCGAAAATGTGGAGTTCACTTTTTGGCGCGCGGGCAGCGCCAGCAAAGTCCAGCGTCCTTTCGAGGGCGTCGTTCCCAATCTGGAGCGCCTTTACGCCGAGAGCGAAAGCGAATTCACCCGCAACCGGCTCAAAGGCTTTATGAACCCGCAGCCGTGCGACGCCTGCGGCGGACGCCGGCTCAAGCCGGAAATCCTGGCCGTGCGCCTGGCCGCCGCCCCGCCCGCCATTAGGGCGGATGGGACGAATGGGATGAATGGGACGAATGGGACGAATGGGTTCCCGCCTGCGCCCGCCAAGCCTGCGGGCAGGGCGGGCAGCCCTCCGCCCGCCGCTTCTCCCGAAAGCCCGCCATCGCCGCCCATCCTGCCCGGCCTGTCCATCATGGAGGTTTGCGCGCTTTCCATCGGGCGCGCGGACGATTTTTTCTCCACATTGCAGTTGACAGAATTTCAGCGCAAAATCGCGGCGGAACTGATCAAGGAAATTCGCGCCCGGCTGGCGTTTCTGAAAAATGTCGGCCTCGGCTACCTCACGCTGGACCGGGAAAGCGGGACCCTGAGCGGCGGCGAGGCCCAGCGCATCCGCCTGGCCACGCAAATCGGCGCCGGCCTGGTCGGCGTCCTCTACATTCTGGACGAGCCGAGCATCGGCCTGCACCAGCGCGACAACGGCCGCCTGCTCCAATGCCTGGAAGGGCTGCGCGATTTGGGCAATTCCGTCCTGGTGGTCGAGCACGACGAAGAAACCATCCGCCGCGCCGATTACCTGCTCGATTTGGGACCGGGCGCGGGCGTGCGCGGCGGGGAACTGGTCGCCGCGGGCGGCGTCGCCGACCTGGAGGCCGCTCCCCGTTCCCTCACCGGCCAGTATCTCAAGGGCGAACTCAAGATCGCCCCGCCCAAAAACCGCGTCAAACCCTCCGCCGAGCGCGGCTGGATAGAAATTGTCGGGGCGCGGGAGAATAATCTCAAAGACATCACCGTGCGCATCCCCCTGGGGGCCATGACGGCGGTGACCGGCGTCAGCGGCTCGGGCAAGAGCACGCTGGTGGACGATATTTTGCGCCGCGCCCTCTTCCGCAAGTTTTACGGTTCCAAGGAACAGCCGGGGGCGCACCGGCTGATTCGCGGCTTCGAGTCGCTGGACAAGGTAATCGTGATTGACCAGACGCCGATTGGCCGCACGCCGCGCAGCAATCCGGCCACTTACACCGGCATGTTCAACCAAATCCGCGACCTGTTCGCCAAACTGCCGTCGGCCAAAATCCGCGGTTACGAGGCCGGCCGCTTCAGTTTCAACGTCAAGGGCGGCCGCTGCGAGAAATGCCAGGGGGACGGCTTGATCAAAATCGAGATGCACTTCCTGCCGCCTGTTTATGTCACCTGCGAAGCCTGCCACGGCCGGCGCTACAATCGCGAAACCCTGGAAATCCATTTCAAGGGCATGAACATCGCCGACGTGCTGGACATGACGGTGGACGAGGCCGTCACCTTTTTCCGCGCGGTCCCGAAGATTTTTGATCCCTGCCTGACGCTGGCCGAGGTGGGCCTGGGCTACGTGCGGCTGGGCCAATCCGCCACCACCCTCAGCGGCGGCGAAGCCCAGCGCATCAAGCTGGCGGCCGAATTAAGCCGCAAGGAAACCGGCCACACCCTTTACATATTGGACGAACCGACCACCGGCCTGCATTTCCATGACGTGGCCAAGCTGCTGGATGTTCTCTTCAAGCTGCGCAACTCCGGCAACACCCTGCTGGTCATCGAGCACAACCTGGACGTCATTAAAACGGCGGACTGGATCATTGACCTGGGGCCGGAAGGCGGCGAAGGCGGCGGGCGGGTCGTGGCGGAAGGGCCGCCCGAGAAGATCGCCCGCGTCGCCGGCAGCCACACCGGCCAATTTTTGGGCCGCCTCCTGGCCCGCCCTGGCGCATGAGCTAAAACACCCCATCCCTTCCAGAGGAGCGCTCATGGCGCCCTCGCTCTCAATCAGTTTAAAAAGTGAGGACTGACACCAATGGCGCTTACACGCTCTCAATCAGTTTAAAAAGTGAGGACTGACACCAATGGCGCTTACATTTGTTTTAAGGATGTTATGAATGGTGTGTTGGCGCCGCACCCGGAATATGTCGCTCCTATCGGAGCTAAATCGTCCTTTTCGCTTTGGTTCTACAAAGAGGCCGCGCCTACGGCGCTGCGCGCCAAACTCGGTGGCCGGCTTGGGGCGGCGGCCCAGCGCCGCAGGCGCGGTATATCTGAAGAACCCAGGGGACCAGAAATCCAAAGCCCCAGCGGGGCGGCATATTCAGAGCATCCGATGCCTGCCGGTGTCACATGCCGGTGTCATGCCGGTGTCATGCCGGTGTCAGTCCTCACTATTGACACTTTTTCTGAATTCCGAGGGCACGATGCCGGTGCCGGTGTCATGCCGGTGTCAGTCCTCACTATTGACACTTTTTCTGAATTCCGAGGGCACGGGAAAGTGACATTTCCAGCAGGCAGCCAAAAGCATGGGGGGTGCCAGGCGAGGCTCCGCCGAAAGGGTGGCCGGTGGCGGCGATATTGGCGGCGTCCAGCGACGGTCATAGACCGCCGCTACAGGCGAGGCGGGCGCATGCGCTGGTTCGGGCGGGCGATGGTGGCGGTTTTTCTGCGAGCGAGGCCGATGCGGACGTTTTGGCTGTCCGCTGCGGGGTTGTCAGGCTGCACAAGAGGCTATGGATCAGCGCTTTGCAAAAATCCATTTGGGGCCGGCGACGACGGGGGAACGGTGGGGCGAGACTGTCGAGCCGAAACTCGATTTCATGGGGAAAAGTCACGGCTCGACAAAGTCTCGCCTTACCGCCGAGATTTTGCTGGAAATCTGTGTTTTTTCCTTGACCTTTCGCGCTTATATGCTAATCTTTCCGGCGTGAGGAGTTGGAAGGTATGGCCGGACGGCGGCGGGGCGAAGGCGGGTTCCTGTCGCGGATTACGGATGGCGGATGGCCGGTTTAACGCAAAGTCGCGAGGTTGCAAAGCCGCAATCCCGATTCGGAAACGGGATGCGCCTTTGCGTTGGATTCTTCATTCGTATTGGGGATTGCGCCGGAGGCGCAACGCTACATCTCGTGGTGGCGCTCTGCGCCGAAGGGGGGATGGCGGTTGGCGGCGGAGAAGCGGCGGCGGAATCCCGTGCGCGGCCTCTAATCCTTCAATACTCTATCCACTTAGTATGTTTTATGATTCTGTCGCTGCAAACATGCCTTTTTTCCATCAGTTTGAGCAGTTTCGACCCTTGTTGAGTAAAATTGTCCCAAGTGACTTTCCATGAACTATTTACGAGCAAGAAAAAGCTATCCAAGTCAAGCCAAATCAAGCCAAATCAAGATAAATTAAGGTAATTCTTTGAACCACAATACCCACCAATTCATCACGCAAATACTCCACCAGTTCGATAGGGTATTCGTATTTCGACAAATGCCAAATCAAGGCTGCGCCGCAGCGCAGCCCTGCCGGAATTGCTCCACCACTCCAGTCTGGTATCGTATTTCGCGATCCAAAACAATCGGCAATTTGCCGGGGCCTTCATGAATTGGCCATGGGGCGGGGTCTGCCCTGAATTTTTGAGTCGCATCCTGCCCCGCCCTGTCGGATGATTGAGCTTTGAACTTTAATTTTACAGGATGTCTGATGGCCGCGGGCCTGGGGCTGGCGCTCCTGGCGCCCGCGCCGTTGCGCGGAGCGGGCCTGGAAGTGGAAGACAGAGACTACGGACTCGGGACCAATGAATTTGCCGACGGGCAATACCAGTTGGCGGAGGATACCTTCAGCAATTTTGTCGCCACCTATGCCAACTCCACCCTCCGCGCCGACGCCATCCTTTATCTGGCGCGCTCCCGGATTGAGTTGTCCAACTACACCAGCGCGGTGGATTTGCTGCGGCGGGAGATGCCCGCCGGCAAACTGACGAATGATTTCGTTTATTGGATGGCCTGGGCTTATTATGGAAACCGGGACTACACCAATGCCATGGCGCGTTGCGCCGATTTGCTCCAGAACCCCGCCGATCCTCCCTTGCCCCTGCGCGCCACGCTCCTCCAGGCGCGGGCGTTGGATAAATTGACCGATTGGCCCGGCGTGATCGCCCTGTTGTCCAAGCCCGATGGCGTGTTCCAATCCGCCGCCCGCGCCGGACCGGGCGACCCGGATGTGGCGGAAGGATATTTCCTGCTGGGGTGGGCTTATTTGTATGAAAAGCAGGACGCGGCGGCGGAGGCGGCCGTCGGGATGATTGACACCAACAGCCTGACGCTGGACTGGAAGTGGCAGCGCCAGAATTTGTTGTGCCGGATTTTGCTGGAGGAGGGGCGCCTGGAGGAAGCGCTGGCGGGCAGCGCCAATTTGCTCTCCTTCGCCTCCCGGTCCAGCCAGGACCAGCGCATCGCCACCGCCTTTTTGCGGGGGGAAATCTTCGAGCGAACCAGCCGCATTGCCGAAGCGATCCAGGCTTATTCCAACAATTTGGAACGGGGCTTTCCGCCGGAGGTCAAGCGGCAGGCGCTGCGCAAAACGATTGACCTGAAGTTGCAACAGAACCAGCCCTCCAATACCATGCAATGGCTGGACGGTTTCATCCAGAAAAGCACCAACGAACCGAGCCTGGACCTTGCGCTCTTTCATCTGGGCGACCTCAAACTCAAAGCCTATTTCGCCCCCCCGGAACCGGGGACCAACAGCCCCCCGGCCGCCGACACCAATCTTTTGTCCTCTGCCATCACCAATCTGGACCGGATGATCCGGGATTTTACCAACAGCGAACTCCTGGACGGCGCCTTCCTGGACCGGGGCTGGTGCGACTGGGAGCGGGGGGATTATTCCGCCGCCAGCAACCATTTTTCCGCCGCCGCCATCCGCCTGCCCTGGTCGGAGAACCAGGCTGCGGCCCTGTTGAAACTGGGCGACGCTTGCTTCCAGCAAGGCGATTACCGGACGGCTGTGACTCATTACAACCGGCTCCTTCAGGACTACGGCACGATGGCCAGCGTGACCAACCAATTGTTCGACCTCGCCCTCTATCAACTCGTGCAGGCCAACCTAAGACTCGGCGACGGGGAGGCCGCCCTCGCGGCGGCGGACCATATTCTCAACTGGTTCCCCATCAGCGGCTACGGCGGGCAAAGTGTGCTCCTCATCGGCGAAGTTTCCTCCAACCAGAAGACTAACTATCAGGCGGCGCGCACGGCCTTTCAACGGTTGCTGGAACAATATCCCCTCACGCCGTTCTGGCCCGAAATCCAGCTCGCCATCGCCCGCACTTATGAGCAGGAAGGCGATTGGACCAACGCCTTCAACCTCTATGCCAGCTTGGAGGGCGACCCTCATTTCGCCACCAACGCCCTCCGGTCGCAGGCCGAGTTTTCCCTCGCCCTGGCCTGTGGCAAGGCAGGCATGGAAAGCAACGCCCTGGCGCGCATGTCCAATGTGGTGAGCCGTTTTCCTGGCGACCCCAACGCCGCGTTGGCCCAGAATTGGATCGGCAATTACCACTTTAATCACGGCAATTACGGGGACGCCGATTATGCTTTCCAGGAGTTGTTCAATCCCAGGAAATTCCCCAAACCGCCGGGAGGACTGGCTTGGCAAGCCCGGCTTATGGCCGGCTGGGCGGCGTCCAGGCACTCGGATTGGGCCGGCGCCACCAACGATTTTTATCTCGTCACCAGCGACACGAACGCCCCGGCCGATTTCCTGGCCCAGGCTCAGTTCCAGTTGGGCTGCACCCTCTACCAACAATTCCAGAAAGACCCGACCAATGTGGACCTCAAAACCGCCATCGCCTTCCTATCCAGAGTGACCAATTCCAGCCCCGCCAATTCCATGGCGACAATGGCTTTCGGCCAATTGGGAGATTGTTGTCTGGCCTCGGCGGACCTTGTTAAAACAAACGCCTCCCTCTACACCAATGCCATTCTCATGTACCAGTCCGTGCTGCAGGATACCAACGACTCGCCTGACGATGTCACGGCGCGAAGCCACGCCGAATACGGCTTGGGCCTGGTCGCCGAGCGCCAGAACCAGCCCAGGGAGGCGCTGGGGCATTATGGCAAGGTGCTTTACACTCTGGACACCAAACATGCCGATCCCTACTGGGTCAAGGAGGCCGGAGTCAAGGCGGCTGCGCTCTTTGAAGAGCAAAAAGAGTGGAGGAACGCCATCAAGGTCTATCAGCGGGTCCAGGAGGCCGTCCCCTCCCTCCGCAACGAAATGCAAAGGAACATTGACATTGACCGGCTCAAGGAGGCCGCGCCAACCAATTAACGCCCCTTGCGCGCCCGGCCGGATTCTGGCATATTGCCGTTATGACCGATGCCGCAGAAGCAGGGGTGAACCTCACCGAAAATGCCGCCCGCGAAATCAAGGCCCGGCTCGCCGCCGATCCGTCCGGCGCGGGCAAGGGCCTCCGCATTTATGTCGAACAAGGCGGCTGCTCCGGCCTCCAATACGGCATGACCTTTGACGGGAAACGCGATGGCGATCTGGCCGCCACTTGCTTCGGCGCTCCCATCCTGGTGGATGCCTTCAGCGCCGATTTCCTCCGCGGCGCCGTCGTGGATTTTTCCGACGCGCTGACCGGCGGCGGTTTCAAGATTTCCAACCCCAACGCCGCCCAAAGCTGCGGCTGCGGCAAATCCTTCGCCACCGAACCGGCCCCGCCCGATCCCGCCTGACTTTTTGTTTGAGAGGAGATGGAAAAAAGGGTATTGGTGGACGCTGATGAGACGACAGACCGACTTTGTCCTGGAAAAAGCGGCATGGCCGGCATTGCTGTTGGAGGAAAGCGGCGCAATATGCCGGGCCAATCGCGCCGCCGGCCTGCTTTTTGGCGCGGCGGTCCAAGGGGTCGCTTCCCTTTCCTCCCTGCTGGATGACGCCAACGGGATCCAGGGCATACGGCTCGACCGGTTTCTGGCCGGCCAGGAGGCGGCGGGCAAGCCGGGCGAAATGAAGCTCACTTGCCTGGGCGGACGCAAAGCGCGCTTTCTGTCCCGCGTCACGAAACTTTCCCGCGAGGGGCGGAATTACTTCCTGTTGCAATTGTTCGACGGCCCGGCCCCCGGCCCGTCTGAAACCTCCACCTGGATGCGCCCAAAGGAATCGGCCGGCTCGCCGCCCACCACCTTTCTCGATGCGATGGAAGTGCCGTTTGCCTTGACCAATGCCGACTGGCCGGCGCTGGTCGTGGACAAAGCGGGCGCGATCATTCGATCCAATCCCGTCGCGGCGCGCGTTTTTGGGGCAGCGTCCCGGAAGGGCGCGCTTCTGGGGGGAATTTGGGCGGCGGAAAACCCCGCGGCCCTGGAGACCTTTCTGGCCGAGCCGACGCATGAAGAAGAACTGCCGGTCAAGTTGCGGGCGGAAAGCGGCACGGTCCTTTCCTTCCACGCCCAAATCTGTCCAGCCGCGCAAAGCAAATGGGTGCTGTTGCAGTTCTTCAAGGACAGAGGCATGGTTGCGACCGCCGCGCCGTCCGGGGTTCCGGCGGAGGCCGCGCCAGTCAATGTGGAGGGAGACTTCCTGCTCCAGGAGGCCGATTGGCCCGCGTTTCTGTTGCGCAAGGACGGCCAGGTTCTCCGGGCCAATCGAGCCGCGGTGCGGGCCTTCGGTTCCAAAATCGAAAAGCCGGACGTCAAGCTGGGCACAATCTGGTCGCCAGACAACCGGGAATCGCTGGCCCAATTCCTGGGGTTGCCGGCCCCGGCCATGCTCCCGCGCCTCAAGTTCCGCCTCAAGAGCGGCCTTCCGGCGACCTTTCTGGCCCAGGTCGCCTGCCTGCCGCCCGACGACATTTGTTTGCTCCAATTGCTCAAGGAGCCGGCGGCGGCGGCCGGGGGCGCGGCCGGTCCCCCCGTCCTGGAGGCCCACACCACCCAGCGGCAAAAACTGGATTGCGCGTTGCAACTGGCGCGCTCGGTCGCGCTGGATTTCAACAACGCCCTGACCAGCATCCTGGGCCACACCTCCCTCCTCTTGAGCAACGCCCCGGCGGACCACCCGTGGCGCGCCTCCTTGGTCGAAATCGAGAAATCGGCGGACAAAGCCGCCGAAGTGGCCGGCGACCTGGCCTCCTTCAGCCTCCAGGAAAAGGACGCGCGCGTGCAAATCGCCGGAAACCTCAACACCTTGCTGGAGCGGACGGTCGAAGCGCTCCAGAACTCCCTGGCCCGCCCGGTGGTCATCTCCCGGCATTTGGAACGAAAACTATTCACTGCCAATTTCGACGAGGCCAAAATGCAGCAGGCGCTGGTGCGAATCCTGGAAAACGCCGTCGAAGCCATTCCGGGCGGCGGCGAGGTCACGGTCGAGACGCGCAACGTGGAATTGACCCAGCCGCTGGAGGAAGGAGCCGCGAGACTGAACCCGGGCAATTATGTCTGCGTCGAAGTCTCCGACAACGGCCCGGGGATTTCGGAGGAGGTGATGCCCCATCTCTTTGAGCCGTTTTTCACCACCAAGGGCAGCAAGCATCGCGGCCTGGGGCTGGCCTGGGTGTACGGCATCGTCACCAATCACGGGGGCGGAGTCGCCGTTTCCAGCCGGCCCGGAGCGGGAGCGACCGTGCGCATTTATCTTCCGGCCAACGACAAGATCGTGCGCGAGGCCCCGCTGACCACGGCGGATTTGCGCGGCGCCCAGACCCTCCTCATGGTGGACGACGAAGACCTATTGTTGACCATGGGCCAGACGGTGCTTTCCTCCTTCGGCTACACGGTGCTGACGGCCAACAGCGGGGCCAAGGCCCTGGAGCTGTTCGCCCACTGGAAGGATTCCATTGACCTGGTATTGGTGGACCTGGTCATGCCCGGCATGAGCGGACGGGAACTGACCGAGCAGATCCGCCAGATCGCCCCGCGGGCGCGCATTCTGTGGTGCAGCGGCTGCGTCCGGTCCGGCAAGGCGCAGGAAGAGGATCCCTACCTGCAAAAGCCCTTCACCAGCCAGGACCTCCTGCGCGCCGTCAAAAACGCCCTGGCCGAAGTGGCGGAAGGGCCGGCCGGGGCGGAGGCCGGGGCCGGGCCGCCCCCCGGCAGCCCGGTGCCGTAAGCTACTAAGCGTAATCATAAGTTGACATTATTGTTCGTTTTGGTTTCAATCGCCTAATGCAAATTGAAAGCTTAAAAGTATTTTGTGACTTGGCGGAAACGGAAAGTTTCACCAAAGCGGCCCAGATCAACGGCGTGACGCAGTCCGCCGTCAGCCAGCAGATCAGTTCGCTGGAACGACAGTTCAAATCGCTGCTCATTGAGCGCAGCAAGAAGAGATTCCGCCTCACCCGCGAGGGCCAGGTGCTTTACGAATACAGCAAGCAGATCATCCAAAACTACGACTCGCTGCACAACCGCCTCCAGGAAATCAAGGACATCATTTCCGGCACCATTCGCGTGGCCACCATTTACAGCATCGGCCTGCACGATCTGCCGCCCTACCTCAAGAAGTTCCTCAAGCTCTTTTCCACCGTCAATGTCCATGTCGAATACCGCCGGGCCAACCAGGTGTATGAGGACGTGATCAGCAACGTGGTGGATTTGGGGCTGGTCGCCTATCCGACTAGGGACCCCAAACTGGAGTTGGTCCCGTTGCGCAAGGACGCGCTGGTTCTCATCTGCCACCCGCAACATCCCCTGGCAAAAAACAGAACCGTCAAATTAGCCCAGTTGGCCGGCCAGAAATTCATCGGCTTCGAACCCGATATCCCCACCCGCAAAGCCATTGACAAAATCTTGCGCGACCACGGCGTCGAAGTGGAGACGGTGATGGAATTTGACAACATTGAAACCGTCAAGCGCGCGGTGGAAATCGAGGCGGGCATCTCCATCGTGCCCCAGGCCACCATCACCCAGGAAGTCGCCAAGCAAACCCTGGCCGAAGTGAAAATTGAGGGCGTGGAACTCTTCCGGCCTCTGGCCGCCATTTACAAAAAGAACAAGGTCCTCTCCCCGGCCATGAAGCAGTTCCTCCACATCTTGAAGGGATGAATTTCGCAGCCATGAAGACTTTTGCGCAGGTGTTGGATTCGGCCGACGAATTGGGCGTTGAAGAACAGGAATCGCTGGTCGAAGTTTTGCAACATCGTCTCGCAGAACGCCGCCGCCAAACTCTGCTCGAAGCGGTGAAATCGGCGCGCCGGGAATTTGCGGCAGGCCGTTGCCGTCCTGCGACGCCCAAACAGATCGTCAAACGCATCTTTGCTTGAATAGCGGAAAAGAAGCCATTCTGCTTGAAGGCGTTGGAACACACGACGAGGTTTATTGAAGCCGCCATGAATTCTTCCACGCTGGCCCCGGCCAGTTTCCAAAATGCGCTTCAGTGTGCCGCGACCGATTTCGAGAAAATCACAGAACTCGTATCTTGGCGCGCGTGGCGTAGGCGACGAGTTCCGGGCGCAAGTTTGGTGTGCGGGAAAGAAATTCGTCAATTACGTTGGCGACGCCGGGGTGGTGCTCGACCCAGTGGCCCAAGCCGTGCAGGGCACTTTCACGGCATGCATCATGCGGAATGGTCAATTGCCTCCGCAGGACTGCCAGAACCTCTGCATCGAATCCAGCGGGCTCCGACCAGTCTTTTCGAAAGCGAAACGGAAGGATGTCCCACCACATATAGCACGCGCTGTTGAGCGGGTTCGCGCCGCGCGCAAGAGGGTTCGTGCCGGGCTCATCAAGATGGGAGAGGTGCGGAGAACAGCGCACAACCATCACCTGCTCAAACACCGGGACAAACGAGCGCAAAGCGCGAAGGCGCAGCGTCGGAGGGACGCTTTGATCGGTAAGCGCGTCCATGGAGTCGGTGCCGCCGAGGAGGTGCCAAAAACCCTGATCCAGTTGCTCGTCGGAAAAGGGGGCAAGGAGCTCGCCCGAACGCTCGAAAGCATCGGCGATAAACGCGGCGTTATGATCGGGGCTGTCCTCCCACTCTGGAGGGTTGTCCCCCCAATGCCAGGGAGGCTTGGTGACCGGATGGTCGAAAAAAAAGGCAATCCAGTCGGACAAAGAATGGGCATTTTTCACGGGACGCGGTTTATCAGATTCAAATTACCACTTTTTCCAAACCAAACGCAGGCTCGCAAAGCGGCCAGCATCCGTGGTTCCCTCGCGTTATGATGCTGCCATGCGCCGGGCCTTTTTACTTTAAGTTCTTGGGATTGAGGGCTTGCAACTCGCAGGGCAGGAACTGCCCGTCCTTGCGGATCAGCCGGCCGTCAAACCAGACCTCCCCGCCGCCCCACTCGGGGCGCTGGATCAGCACCATGTCCCAATGCACCGCCGACCGGTTCCCGTTGTCCGCGTCCTCGTAGGCCTGGCCGGGGGTGAAATGCAGCGAGCCGGCGATCTTTTCGTCAAACAAAATGTCGCACATCGGATTGAGGATGTGGGGATTGAAGCCGAGGGAAAACTCCCCCACGTAACGCGCCCCCGCGTCCGTGTCCAGGATTTCATTGAGCCGCCGGTTGTTGTTGGAGGCGGCTTTGATGATCTTGCCGTCCTTGAATTCCAGGCGGACATTCTCAAATTTCGTCCCGGAATAGATCGTGGGCGTGTTGTACTGGATGCAGCCCTGCACGGAGTTCTTGATGGGGCAACTGAAGACTTCCCCGTCGGGAATGTTGCGCCGGCCGTCGGCCACCAGCGCGCCGATGCCTTTGATGCTGAACTGGAGGTCCGTCCCCGGGGCCTTGAGACGCACCCGGTCGGTTTTGTTCATCAGCTTTTGCAGCGGGACCATGGCGCGCGCCATTTTCGGATAATCCATCGTGCAAACGTCGAAATAAAAACTCTCGAACGCCTCCGTGCTCATGTTGGCCGCCTGGGCCATGCTGGGCGAGGGCCAGCGCAGCACGCACCAGCGCGTCTTGTTGACACGCCAGTCCTGCACCGGCCGCGTCGTCTTGGTGTAGAGGCTCATCAGGGCATGGGGGACATCGGAGCTTTCGCTCGCATTGTCCGCCCCCCGGACGCCGATGTAGGCCTGCATCCGTTTCATGCGGGACAACTCGACATCGCGCACCAGCCGGGCATGGAGCGCGCTGGTTTGCAGCATCATCTCGCGGGTGATGCGCGTATGGCGCGCCTCAATGAGCGGGATGGCGCCGCGGCGCCGGGCCGCCCGCACCAACTCGATGGCAAACTCATCCGGCACATCAATCATCTCCAGCAGAATGCGGTCCCCTTTTTTCAGGGCGGTGGAATAGGTCGTCAGCAACTCGGCCAATTTCTTGTAACGAGGATCAGTCATAATTTTTGGAAACC
>JBEKIA010000024.1:0-26822 GCA_050011995.1 Verrucomicrobiota bacterium | reverse complement strand
CCGGTCGGCTTTCCAGGCCTTCACCACGGCAAAATCGCCCACGATGGCTTTCTCGAGAAGATAGGTCCGGCCGCCAAACTCCTTGTGCTCTTTTCCTTCGGCAATCGGCGTGCCCACTCCCGTGGCGGTGTAGAAACCGGGAATGCCGGCGCCCCCGGCGCGAATTCGTTCCGCCAGGGTGCCTTGGGGAACCAGTTCCACTTCTATTTCGCCGTTCAGGAACTGCTGCTCGAAAATCTTGTTCTCTCCGACGTAGGAGGACACCATTTTCTTGATTTGTTTGTTCGCCAGGAGGAGCCCAAGCCCCCAATCGTCCACGCCGCAGTTATTGCTGACGATGGTGAGATTCTTTGTTCCCTTTTCCCTCAAAGCCAGAATCGTGTTTTCAGGAATTCCACAAAGGCCAAATCCTCCCATAATGAGAGTGGCGCCATCCTGGATATCCTGGACGGCTTCGGCGCAGGAATTAACGACCTTGGTTCGTCTGGTCATATGCGGTCTTGCAGTTACCGGGTTGATTTTGGCGGCGAGGACGCCGAGGGCCGTCGCAACGCCGGATGAAGGTGGAGGATTTCATGTGCGGTTCAAGTCAGTTCCACACAGGCGGCGAGGCCCTCCCCGCCACCAATGCAGAGGGCGGCCAGGCCGCGTTTTGCGCCGCGTTCGCGCATCGCCGCCAGGAGCGTGACGAGGATCCTCGCGCCACTGGCCCCGAGGGGATGGCCCAGCGCGATGGCGCCGCCGCGCACATTGACATTTTCGCGCGGGAGTTGCAGCTCCTGCATGAACGCGAGCGGGACGACCGAAAAAGCTTCGTTGATTTCCCAGAGGTCCGCGCCGGCTGCGCCCCAGCCGGCGCGGGTCAGCGCGTTGCGCGCCGCCGTGATCGGCGCGGTCGTGAACCAGAGCGGGTCGTGCGCGTGGCCGCCATAGGCAATTAACCGGGCGATGGGCGCAAGGCCGCGCTGCCGGGCGTGGGCGGCGGTCGTGAGCACCAGGGCGGCGGCGCCGTCGCTCAGTGACGACGCGTTTGCGGCGGTGATTGTGCCGCCCTTCCCGAAGGCCGCCTTGAGCGCCGGGATTTTGGCGTAATCCACCTTTGCCGGGCACTCGTCGCGCTCGACCTGCGTGGTCCGGCCTTTAGCGTCCGTCACCTCCACCGGGACGACTTCGCGCCCAAAGCCGCCGTCGGCCAGCGCCGCGTTGGCGCGACGGAAACTCTCCGCCGCGTAAGCGTCCTGCAGTTCGCGCGTAAAACTGTAGCGCCTTGCGCACTCCTCCGCGCAATTTCCCATGTGCAGATGGTTGAAAGGGTCCCAGAGTCCATCGTGAATCAAGGCATCAATGACCTGCTGGTGGCCGAGCCGAAACCCGTCGCGGGCCTGCGGAACCAAGTACGGCGCGCGGCTCATGTTTTCCATGCCTCCCGCCACGGCGATGGCGGCCTCGCCCGTGGCGAGCGCGCGCGAGGCGCCGATGACCGCCTCGAGAGCGCTGCCGCACACTTTATTGACAGTAACACAGCGCGCTCCGGCTGGAAGGCCGGCTTGCAGCGCGGCCTGCCGCGCCGGCCCCTGACCGAGGCCCGCTTGCAGCACGCTGCCCATGAAAACATCCGTAATCTCAGAGGGCGCCACGCCAGCCTGCGCAACCGCGCCACGAATCGCCGCCGCGCCGAGCCGCGGGGCTGGCACGGAGGCGAGCGCGCCTTGAAAAGCGCCCAGGGGAGTGCGAGCGGCGGAGAGGATCACGATATCGTTCATAGGGATCATTAAAGTGGAAACACGCCGAATATCACGCTGGCCAAAGTCATCACGACCGACGCGGCCAGCAGGAACGGGGCGGTGAATTTCTGGTGTTCGGCCAGTTCGATATTTGCCAGACCCACAATGAGGAAGGTGGCCGGAGTGAGCGGACTGATTGGGAATCCAGTGGTCATTTGCCCCAGCAACGCTCCTTGCGCGACCTGAACCGGCGGCACGCCGAGCATGCCCGCCGATTCCGCCAGGACCGGCAGCACGCCAAGGTAGAACGAGTCCGGGTCAAACAAGAGGCTGAGCGGCATGGAAATCAAACCCAGCGCGAACGGGAGGTGCCGCGCGTGTTGAGCGGGAACATGGCGGACGGCGGCTTGGGCCATGGCCGTCAACATGCCGGACTCCTTCATAATGCCCGTGAACGCGCCCGCCGCCAGCAGGACGCCGGCCATCATGAGCGCGGCTTTGGCGTGGGCATCCACGCGCTCGCGCTGCGATTTTGCCCGGGGGTAGTTGAGCAGCAACGCCAGCGCCGTGCCGAGCATGAACACCACGACCGGTTCGACTTTGTTGCTTGCCATCGCGCCCATCAGCAGGAGCGTGAGCGCCAGGTTCAGCCAAAAATTGCGCGGGCGACGCAGAGTTTTTTCCGCGTCCGATAACTGGCGATGAAAGAGTTGGCTGTCGTTATCGCTCGTGGTCAAAGCGAGCCGCTTCTCTTCCCTTTTGCCCAGCCACCAGGCAACGGCAAAGACGAAGATGACCCCGACAATTTGCACAGGAATGAGCGGATTGAAAATGCGGGTGACCGGAATGCGCAGCGCGGCTGAAGCCCGCACCATCGGCCCTGTCCAGGGCAGGAAGTTGACGCCCGCCGCCATGGACGCGGTGCAGGCGAGCACGCGCTTGTCCATCCGCAAGCGCTCATAAAGTGGCAGCAGCGCCGGTATTGTAATCAAGAACGTGACCGCGCCAGAACCGTCCAGATGAACCAGGAGCGCCAGCAGCGCCGTGCCCATGGTGATCCGCGCGGGGCGCTGGCCGACCCTGCGCAGGATGCCATCAATGATCGGGTCCAGCATCCCCGCATCCGACACGACCCCGAAGTAGAGAACCGCGAAGATGAACATCCCCGCGACCGGCGCGATGCTTTGAATGCCTTTGACAACAAATGCTCCGGTCTCCAGGCCGAATCCGCCGATGAGGGCGGCCGCCACCGGAACTGAAATCAGGGCCAGCAGCGGGGACATCCTGTTGCTGAGGATGGCCGCGAGCATGACGACAATCGTGGCAAGGCCTAAGGCGGCAAGCATGGGGCAGTTCCTGGGTTGGAGGGCAGAAGCAGCGCGGCGATTGCGGGTGGAACCTGAATTTCCAGGCGCAGCAACAGAAACGAGAGCGTCTTGCCGTGCGAGTCAAGGTTGAGCGATTCATTGACTCCGCCGTCAAGCACTTGTTCCAACACGAAATTGAGCGCGCCGAGTTTTGGCAGCACGTAACGCCGCACCGCCGAAGGCGCGCGATGTCGAAACAACTCTGCGACTCTCCCGGGGGTCACCTGTTCGACCAGGAGAGGGAAGAACTCGGGGCGATAAGCAATCACGCTGATATTGACCGTATTGCCTTTGTCTCCGGCGCGGCTATGGGCCAGTTGGTGCAGCGGAATGGACGTGGCGGGTTGATTGAGCATCTATGCGACCATGGTGAAGTTTGCCGAAACGTGCTGGCGGGGGATGAGACAGGAAATCGAACTCAGCCGCGAAGTGATCGTCGTGCGAACACCGCCGCCGCCCGCGGGTCCGCAGGTGTAAAGCGCGGTGACTTCGCCCATCAGCCGTTGGACGATGCTCCGATCGGTGTGAACACCAGCCACGCGCAACCGCACGTCGCCGGCCTCGCCAGCCGCGCCGCCTGAGCACAAATCGCCGCGATCCCCTCCAAAGACGCTCACCACGCCAATCAAATCGCAGCGGATCTTGAGCGCGCCACCCATTCGCTTGCGAATGATCTCCGCCGCCAGCCGCGCCCGGGCCGCCGCGTTCGGTCCGGCGTAAGAAATCTCGCCTTCACCCAGAAAGCCGCCGGCAAAGAGGACGATGGCTTTGAGCGTATCGGGCCGCGGATGTCCGCGCACGCCGGTGACCGCGACGCGGTTTGCCTCAAGCTCGATAACTTCCGCCTCGGAAATATCCGCCACGACATCCGGCGTCAGGTAGGCGGCCGGGTCGTGAATCTCATAAAGCAACTGCTCCTTCACCGTCTGTGCGTTCACCTCTCCGCCAGTCGCGCTGGCTTTGGTGATGACGAACGAGCCGTCCGCTTCAATCTCGGCAATCGGCAATCCTACCGCGTGCAAGTCAGGCACATCCTTGAAGCCTGGATCGGCAAAGTACCCGCCCGAAACCTGGGCGCCGCATTCCAGCAGATGCCCGGCCATCGTCACTCGCCCGATCTTCTCCCACTCGGTTTCGCTCCAGCCAAAATGGGCCATGGCCGGGCCAACCGCCAATGAAGGATCAGCGACGCGCCCGGTCACGACGACTTGCGCGCCGGCCCGCAATGCCCCGGCAATCGCGCCGGCGCCCAGGTAAATGTTCGCGCTCACCAACTCGCGCCGCCCATCCGCCGGAGCCACCAGATGGCCGCGCAGCAATTCACGTCCGCGCGCATCCGACAGGTCGTCGCCGGACACCACAGCGATGCGCGCCCTGGGCACGCCCTCTTCGCGGGCAATTTGTTGAATGCGAAGGGCAGCGGACATGGGACTAGCCGCGCCGAAATTGCTCACGATGGGGATGCCGTGATCCAAACAGCGGCGCAGAACCGGACGCAGCATCGGCTCCAGCAGCGGCGCAAAGCCCAGCTCCGGATTCCTGCGCCGATCGAGTTGCGCGAGCGCCAGCGTCCTTTCCGCGAGCATCTCGAACATGAGCGCGCCCGGGCCGCCGCGCTCGATCAGCGTCTCGACGATAGGCGCGGCCGCGTCGGTGCGGTCTTCGCCAAACCCCGCCGCGCAGCCGATGGCTAATGTATTTTTGGACATGTGGCGCGCGGCCTCACGCCGCCGGTTCGCTCTCCAGGTTTCTGCTAGGGCAGCAATCTCCTCTCCTCCGCCGCTTGCACCAGTTTGTCGGCGTCTTCCTTCAAAAGGAAACGCTCCGTGACCAGCTTTTCCGCCGCTTTGCGGACGGCGGCAACGTAGCCCTCCTGCGTGCCGTAGCGTTCCTCGAGGGAAGGCCGGGAATCGCCGGCGGCAACGCGCGCGGCCTTGGTCTTGTGGAAGGGGATGTAGCCTCCGGATAATCCCAGCAAATCCTTGCGCTGCGGAACCGCCGTATAATTGAAGTCCAGGCTGGTGCCGATGGGCGCCTGGATGTCCACCGCGCGTATCCCGGCGATATCCAGCCCGTCGGCATCTACTTTGGGCACCAGGATGGCGTAGTCCTTGCCCAAGGGGCGCGGCGGCAGGAAATCGGCAATTCCCGAGTCGGTTTGGGGAAGGTAGTGGGGGCCAAAGTCCAGAGCCGGCCAGTTGTTGCACCAGCCCAAGTACTTGAACTCCGGGATAGGCGCGCTGGTTCCATTCACCGTCCAGGAAAGTCCCTTCATGATCGGAAAGACCAATTCCTCCGGCCGCACCAGTGTCCCGTCGGAAATGCGGGGCACCTGGCTGTCCGGCGGTTGCATGCCCCGCACAACCCAGTCTTCCAGATCGAAGAACAGCGCCCGGTAAACATCGTTGAATTGGTTCATCATGCCCGCAGGATACTGACTGAAGGCAGGGTCCCAATTGACGCCCTTGGAACCGCTGTGCTGGCTGCTGGCGTAGAAGTAAATACGGACATTTTCCGGCTGCTCCAGATCTTTCAGTCCGTACACATCGGTCAGGACAGGCGAGCCTTGCAGGGACCAAAACTCAGTGCCGCTGAAGCCCAGGAAGTACTTGGGGCTGGTGCCGCTTTCCGCGCTCAACTTCATGACGCCGCCCGTCCGGCCCGTCAGCGGATCATAGAAATCCTTCGCCAGGGCGCGCGGGGCCGTCTGGCCGGCGGCGGTGTGATCCATCCTGAAACCAACGCCCCCTCCCGGGGTGGAGAACCGGGCGTTGATTTGGGTGTGGCGCGCCGCCACTTCGGAGAAGACGCCATCGAAAACCCTTCCTCCATCCCGGGCCTGGTTGAATCCAAGCAGGATGAAGGTTTTCATCAAATTGCCGCTCTGCGAGATGCCGGTGCCGAGCACATAGGCAATCTTGCCGGCCAGAGGATTAGTGTTCCCAAAGGAATCCTTCCCCTCCTTGCCAAAGAACGTCACATAATCTCGCAAAGCGGCCAATCCCAGGCCCATCACTTTGGGATCCTTCGCCACGTAGATCAGTTCGTAGATGTACCGCGGATCAAATCCCCCCTTGAGGCTGACCGTGCCGGGGTCGGGCTGGCCGGGAAACGGATTGCCCGGCTCGCTGGTGGTCGCAAAACGCCAATCGCTGTTCGGGATGACCAGGCGCGGGTCCGCCTCATTCACCCGCTGCGTCAGCGAGTATTCCGGGCTGGAATTGTCCAGGCTGGCCGGGGCGTAGGGAATCATGGAGCCGTTGAACACGCTGCTGGGAAGGGCAATTTGGGTGACGCGGCGGCTGGCGACCAGTTCGGTCTTGTAGATGCCGGTGATCGCTGTGCCATCACGATTCCTGGCCACCGGGACGGTGAGGGTCAGGCGGTTGGGACTGCTCTTGGGCACGTCACCCTGCCACGCGGCGGACAGAATCGAGTAGCCGCGCCGCAGGAGCGCCGGATCAGAAGGCATGTCAATCGCGTTGCCGCGGTTGGGAGCATCGTAGCGCAGAATGCCGTTGGCCTTCGACAGGTCCACAGGTTTCACCAAAACGAAGTCGGCCGAGTACTCCACCATGCCATTCGAGTTGGCCGGGGCCAAATTCAGATCCACGATGATGGCATTGCGTGGATCGGACGGATCTTCCTCGCCCCAGATTGTGCCGGCAATTCTCTCGTACGCTCCGGCCGCGCCGTAACTGTTGCCGTCCAGCGGCTCTGTTCTGGTGATCGTCATTTTGATCCGCGGGGCCGCCGCCCAAGCCGCCGGCGGGAAGACCGAGGCCAGGCAGAGCAGGACCAGCCATTTCATTCGGGCGCTGAACATCAAGGAATCTGATTATTCGTTCCCGCTCTTTTTAACAATTGAATGTTTGATATATGAATGATAACGGTTGGGAATGAATGGCTTCGATTTAAGCTTCCGGCATTTCCAGGCGTTCGTCACGGTGGCCAGGCTGAACAGCTTCACGCGCGCCGCCAAAGTGTTGCATCTTTCCCAGCCCGCCCTCACCAAACAGATTCGCCAGTTCGAGGAAACGCTGGGAATTCGCCTTCTCGACCGCGACACCAGAACCGTCGAACTGTCCCGCATTGGCAGGGAACTCAGCCCTGTGGTCACCCAGTTGCTGCGCGAAATCGAGGCGGTGGTGTTCAACACCAGGGAATTGGCCGCGAAAAGCCGGGGAATCGTGCGCGTGGCGGCGCTCCCCTCGCTGTGCTCCACCATGCTCCCCGGGGCGATCGCCCGTTTCCGCGGGCTGCATCCCGGCGTTTCCGTGGCGCTCCACGATGTCGTGGCGCAACGCGTCGTCAGCATGGTGAAGGCCGAAGAGGTGGATTTCGGCGTCGGCAGCCTGACCGGCGCGGAGCCGGGGGTCCGGTTCTCCGTGCTCTTATCCGACCGCATGGTCGTGGCGTGTGCCGCGGGCCATCCGCTTCAGAAAAACAAAGCGGTGAAATTAAGCCAACTGATTAGTCTGCCGCTCGTGTTGATGGCGGCTGACAGCAGTGTCCGGAAGCTCGTGGACGCGGCGTTCGCCTCGATCGGCCAACTGGTCAAACCTGCCTACGAAGCAACCTACATGTCAACCGCCGCAGGGATGGTCAAGGCCGGGCTGGGCGTAACCATTTTGCCGTCGTCCGCGATTCAAATGGGGGAAGTCGCTGGATTGATCACGCGACCGATCTCTGATCCGGCGATCACACGGGACCTCGGAATTCTCGACAAACCCGGGCGATTGCTTTCGCCAGCCGCCGAAGGATTTCTGGTCACCTTAAATGAGGTGGCACACCCAACCGGTTGAGCCGAACACGAGGTCTTCTTGTGACGGCGCGGGCCTCCGCCCGGTCCCGGAGGGAATTCGAAGCCATCGTCCAGGGCAAGTCCGCCACGATTCAACGCGGACGTTGCAAGAGGGGAATCTTCACCTGCGGCACAAGCGCGGAATGGGCCTTTTCGGCGACCAACATCTTAGGCACCTTAAAAGTCGCCGACTGCTTTAATTGCCTGGACGAAGCGCCGATGGAAACCTTGTAGGATCCCGGCTCAACAATCCAGGCTGAACTTGCCGGATCGTAGGATGCCAAGTCCGCAGCCGATAATTTGAACTCGAACTTCTGCGAATCCCCGGAAGCCAGCAACCTCGTTTTGCCAAAGGCCTTTAGCTCAATGGCCGGCTTTTTCAACTGCCCGGTTGGGGCGCTGAGGTATAGCTGCACCACTTCTCTGCCCGCTACCGAGCCGGTGTTCTTAACCGTAACGGCAGCAGTGATGGGATCGCTGAATTCCTTTGAACTGAGCGCCACATTTTCGAATTTGAAGTCGGAGTATGACAGCCCAAATCCAAATTCGAACGCGGGCGCGACTCCAAAGGTCGAATAATAACGGTATCCAACGTAGATATCGTCGTCATAGACCACCTCGGCAGGCACACCAAAGAGCGCGTCGGTCGCCTCATCACCCAATCCGGGGATTGGCGCGACGGATTTCTTCCCCGTGGGAGGAAGCACTTTGCCGGGGAAGGTTCTACTGGAGGCAACGTCTTGGTATCTTTTGGGGAAAGTGACAGCCAGCCTGCCGGAAGGATTGACGGCGCCGCTGAGGATGTCGGCAATCGCGTTGCCTCCTTCCTGGCCGGGCTGCCAGGTCAGCAGGATCGCATCCGCCTGGTCCTTCCAATTGACCACCTCGATGGGGCCGCACACATCCATGAGGACGATCAGTTTTTTTCCGGCCGCATGGAACGTCTTGGAGACGGATTGAATGGCAGACTTCTCCGTGTCGGAAAGCAGGAAGTCGTTTTCGAGATGGCGGTCCTGGGCCTCGCCGGAATTGCGGCCCAAGGTGAAAATGGCGGCCTCCGCCTCCCGGGCCGAGCGCTGGATTTCAGGAAGCGCCAGGGGCATCTCCGGAATAGGCGGAGGCAGCATGAACGCGAGGGGGGGAGCGGCGCGCGTCCGGATCTTCTCCTGAATAAAGTCGGAATACTTCTGCTTCAGACTGGCATCCATTTTGTAACTCGCATTGGCCAACCCGTCGGCCAGTGAAACCGAATAGGCCTTGTTCACATCACCGCTGCCGGTGCCGCCGGCGATCAGATGGTAGGAGGCATTGCCAAAAAGAGCGACGGTGATGCCGCGCTGGATTGGCAGCGTGGCGCGCTCGTTCTTCAGGAGCACCATGCCGTCGGCGGCCACCGTTCGGCACGTCTGGGCGTTGCTCTTTAGGTCGGGGCGGTTTGAGAAAGGATAGCCTTGGAATGTCGGCGAGTTGGCCATGACCTCCAAAACGCGGCGGACCGCGAGATTCAATTGCGCTTCGCTGATACTGCCGTTTTTCGCGGCGTCCACAATGGCTTGGGCCTGCTCCGGTTGGCCGGGCATAATGAGATCGTTGCCCGCGTTGACCTGTTCCACGGCATTGCTTCCGGCAAACCAGTCGGACATCACAAACCCTTTGAATCCCCATTCTTCCCTTAGAATTGTGGAAAGCAAATCGTGACTGTGCGAAGCGTAGGTTCCATTAATCAAGTTGTAGGCCGCCATGACGGTCCATGGACTGCCCTCTTTGACAGCAATTTCGAAACCTCGCAGGTAGATTTCGCGCAACGCCCGCTCGCTGACCAGGGTGTTTAACTTCATGCGGTTGAACTCCGCGTTGTTGGCGGCAAAATGTTTGACCGAGACGCCAACTCCGTTCCGTTGAACACCCTTCACAAAACCGGCGGCGATGGAGCCGGCAATCAGGGGATCCTCGGAGTAGTACTCGAAATTGCGGCCGCCCAGCGGATTGCGCTGAATGTTCATGGCCGGCGCCAGGAGAATGTCCACGCCATACTCTTTGGCCTCCTCACCCATGGCGGCTCCCACCTTCATGGCGCTCTCCGGATCCCAAGTGGAGGCCACCAGTGTGGCCACCGGGAATGCGGTGGCGTAGTAGGTGTTGGTGTCCCCCGGACGCACAGGCAGAATCCGCACTCCCGCCGGACCATCGGAGAGCGTCAGCGAAGGAACTCCAAGGCGTGGAATCGCGCGCGTGCGACCGGCGGCGCCGGGCACTTTCTCCTTTTCCGCGCCTGCGGGCGGCTCGGTTCCCGGCATGGTAAAGCCCATGCCCACGAGCAACGAGGCCTTTTCCCCGGCGGTCATGGCGGCGGCCACTTCCGCGACGGCGGCTTTGCCCAATTGGGGAGCGGGTTGCGCTTGGACCTGCATGGCGAGGACCGACAGATAAACAAGCAAGGACCGACGATCAAGCAGGAATCGGTTCATCAGAGTATAGACGGGTTAAGCATGGGCGGGGTGAATGATGCAGAATGGGTTCAACGGAACAGGAGCTGGGAGAACAGATAAAGGTCATTCTTCCAAACGGGCCATTCGTGAGCGCCGGAATCCACATGCCAGAGGTGCGGGACATTGTGCTCCTTGAGATAGGCATGAGTGCGCTGGCCGATGTAGATCAACCCGTCACGGTTGCCGTCGGAAATCCACAGCAACTTGAGCATCTGGGTGGCTTTGGCCGGATCGGGCACGAGCTGCTCGGGCGATTCGCTGTTCGGCGCGCAGGAGAAGCCGCCGATCCAGGCGAAGGTGTCGAGGTGGCCCAGGCCGGCGTTAAGCGTTTGTCCGCCACCCATGGAAAGCCCTGCCAGCGCGCGGTGTTCGCGGCCGGCAAGCGCCGAATAGTGCGACTCGATAAAGGGGATGATGTTCTGAAGCAAGTCGTCCTCGAAGTTCTTTCCCCAGCCGTCGCCGCCTATTCCGCCACGCCCGCCGCCGCCAAAGCCGCCACCGCCACGCGCGTTGTTGGCCGTTGCATTGCCGTTGGGCATGACCACGATCATGGGGACGACTTTCTGATCGGCGTAGAGGTTGTCGAGAATGATGTTGGCGGAACCTTTGTCCCGCCAGCCGGTTTCGTTGTCGCCAATTCCATGAAGCAGGTAAAGAACGGGGTATTTCCGCGAGGGTGTGTAACCGGGCGGTGTATAGACCACCAGGGGGCGCTGGATGCCCAGGGCCGTGGAATCGTAAGTGAGATTGGTGATGTTACCGCGGGAAACGTCGGCGCGCTGCGCATCAAATCCCGCCGGGGCCGCCGGAAACGCCGGTTTGTCGTCGGGGCCAAGCGTAATGGGCTGGTTGCCGCCGCGCCCGCCGCGGCCGCCGCGATCACCACCGCGCGCCCCGGGTGCCCCGGGATTCGCCGGGGCCGGTTGCGCCGCGGCCGGTTGCGCCGCGGCCGGGGCATTCGTCACCGCCACACGCCTGGCCGTGAACTCCTCCGTGGCGATGTCGCCCACATTCCGGGTGAACTTGATTTCGTCGCCGGCGAGCTTGCCCTCGTAAGTGATGCGGAGGGAATTGCCCTGGTAATCGAGATTCTCGACGAATGTGACCACATCCCCGGCGAGCTTGCCCTCCTGCAGAACGCTTTCGCTCTTCTCTCCCGCGATGTCGGCACGGGCTTTGCCGGTGACTTGGCCGCCTTCGGCCTTTAACTCATAGACGTACTGCTGGCGCCCAATCTGCGTGTCGAACGCGGCCTGCCATTGGCCGCTGAGGGCGGCCGGTTGAGCGGTCACAACCGCCCCGGAGGCCGGAAGCTCAGGGAACATAATCTGCGCGGTTTGCCAAAGGTAGCGGCGCCAATTGGCCCACTCATGCGCGCCATCGCTCAACACCCAAAAGGAGCGGATGCCGTGTTGATTGAAGATGGCAAGCGTCCTGAGACTGTTGGGCAGGGCCATGTCAATCTCGCCCGCCGCGAAATACAACGGCACGAGGAAACGGTCGTTGATATTCGGGTCGGTCAACAGCGTCCGGCAGTTGTCCTCCATCGCCTTGCGATCTTCGTCTGCGATATAGCCGGAGCTGTAAACATAAAGCTCGCTGAAGGTGTCGAGATGGGGAAGCCCGGTGTTGAGCACGACGAAGCCGCCCATCGAAAGCCCGGCCAGCGCGCGGTTTTCGCGGCCGGGTTTGGCGCGATAATGTGTCTCCACATAGGGGATGATCTGGCGCAAATACTCCTGAGTGCAGGCGTCATCCTGCCCCGGCAAGGGAGGCTTCGAGGAGGCGATGCGGCGCGTATCCGGCATCACGATGATCATGGGGCGGGCTTTGCCTGCGGCAATGAGGTTGTCCAGAATGAACTGCGCATTGCCTCCGTTTCGCGGGTCGGTCGAAGACCACTTGGAATCGTCGTCGCCACCGCCGTGGTTCAGGTAAAGAACGGGATAGGCGCCGGTGGTGTTCCTGTAGTTCGGCGGCAAATAGACATGCATTCGCTTGGCTTCGCCGGCGGCGTTGGTGTAAGTCGCCTCCTCCACCGCGCCGTGCGGAACATCCGTCTTGGCGTAAAAGGCCGTGTCACTGAGGAGCGGCAGCGCCTGCAAAATTGGCAGCGGGGCCAGGCCCGGCTTGGGCATGCGCATCGCGCCGCGGGCGCCGCGATTGGGCGCCCCGGCGGGAGTTGCGGGATCAGCCGGCTGCGCGTGGCAGAACGGCCCCATCGCCAACAGGGCGAGCAGCGGCAAGATCCGCGCCGTTGAGTTCTTTTCGGGCATGGTCGTGATTTTCATAGCTTCGAGTTTTAAGGGCAAGGTTCCGGCGGAATTGGGCTGGCGCGCCAAAGCGCGTTGTTTCTGGACGAATTGACGGAGTTCAATGACGCTTCATGGCCGGTCACTTCGGATAGAAGACGGTGTCAAAAAACGCCTTCATTTTGGCGGCATAGGGCACGCCGAATCTGGCAAAGGTCGCCTTGGTGCCGTCATCGGGCTTCCAGTCGAAAAACGCATGACTGGCTCCCTCGACTTGGTCATATTCCACCCTTTGGCCGGCGGCTTTCAACGCATCGGCATACGCCTGCACGGCGGCATTTTGAATCAGCGGGTCCGCCGTTCCACGCAACAGATACTGAGGGGCGGCGCGCTGGCTCACGTTAGGAATATTATCCATAGGCGCGACCGCCTTTAACTCCGCTTCGGGCTGACTGCCACCCCTGCGGCCACCGCCCAGCATGGCGCCGGCAAAAACACCATAACTGGGGGCCGCTGCCTTGATCGCCTGGGTTATCTCCTTGCGCACCTGCTCGACCGACTTGCCTTGCGGCATATAACTCGGCTTGAATTGATATACACCCGCTTTCACCCCAAATCCGCCGTCGCCGATGCGGTCAACCATGTCAATCGCCGCAGCCGACAAATGGCCGCCGGCACTGTCGCCCGTAACGCCAATGCGGGCCGGGTCGCCGCCATATTCCCTGGCATGTTCCTGGATATGGGCGATGGCGCCGTACACATCTTCAATGAGGTTGGCCATGGTATTGGGTACCGTATCGCCATCCCCGGTTCCCAGCCATCGGTAATCCATGTTCACGACGACATATCCACCGCCTCGGACCAGCTCGCGTGCCAGTCCACGCATGACGTCCTGCGTGTTGGAGGTCCAACCGCCGCCATGAATAATGACAATGACGGGCAGATTGTTCGCTCCTGTGGGCGAATAGACGTCATATTTCAGTTTCTTAACGCCAGGTTGGGCAAACACGACATCCCGAGTCACCGTAAATCCTTCCAGGGCTTTCTTTTCGATGAACGAAGCGCCGATCCCTTCATTGCGATCTGCCGTTACCCGAAACACCGGCGTCGCAAACTCATGGTACGCCCGGCCCCGGCCGGTGGTGGAATAGTAACCGCTGTCCAAGGCGAAGCCGTCGGCGGGAGTCGCCGTGACGACCAGCGCCATTCCCGCCTCCACTTTTCCGTCAGCAGGAATGGGCGGATTAATGGTGATGCTCCCGTTTGCGGGCCTGTCCACGGTTACGTTGAAGGTCGCCTTCGCAGGTTCGCCTTGCGCAATGGCAAAGTGCTGGCTCGAAAAAAGACCGATCATCGAAAAGAGGATTCCCGAAACCGGGCGAATAGAATTGTTCATAAATGATCTGTTGGATTGGCAATTTGCAGTCCAGAAGGCCGCACCCGGTTAGGGCCGGCCTTCCGGTGGACACCGGCCATGGAATCTGGAATCCATCATTGGAACAATTGCGGCGCGAACTGGTTGAGGTAATTGCGCCAGTTAATCCAAGTGTGCGCTCCCGGACTTTCCAGGAATTGTGCGTTGAACCCGTGCTTCTTGAGCATGTCCACCGTGGAACGCGATGTCGTGATCAGACCATCGTCCGAGCCGGTCGAGAACCAGACCAGTTTCAGGCCTTCCTTGAGTTTCGGATCGTCCAGGGTGGCTTTGTTCTGCTCTTCAAACGGGGTGAGGGCGGGGTTGGCGCCCGCGCCGGCGTCGGCTGGCGGTGCTCCGCGCCGGCCGCCGCCCATGACCCCCGAACTGAAGACACCGATATAGGCAAATTCGTCCAGGTGCGGTATGCTGATATTCAGCGTTTGACCGCCCCCCATGGACAAACCGGCGATGGCCCGGTCCGCCCGGTCGGCGATCACGCGGTAGTGGCTCTCCACATAGGGCAGAATGTCCTCGTTGAAATCTCTGACGAACGCGTCCCCGCCAGCGCCGGCGCCGGCGCCCCGTCCAGCAGAGGCCGTCTGCCTCACATGCCCGGCAGGCATGACAATGATCATGGGCTTGGTTTTGTGGGCGGCGATCAGGTTGTCCAGGATGAACCCGGCCCGCCCGACCGTCCACCACGAATCATCGCAGTCGCCCGCGCCGTGCAGGAGATAAAACACGGGGAACTTGCCCTTGCCATCCTCGTAACCCGGCGGCGTATAAACACGCATCCGGCGAAAGTATTGGAGGGACTTGGAGTAGTACGTCACCGCCGCGACGGCGCCGTGGGGGACATCCTTCGTGTCCATGAAGTCCGCTCCCGGCACCCCGACAAGGCTCCAAGTGTTGCCGTTGGATTCGCTCGTGTCGGGGTTGCGCGGGTCTATCACCGACACGCCGTCCACGTTAAAGTTGTAACGATAGAAGCCGGGATCAACCGGCCCCACCGTGACTTCCCAGGTTCCATTTGTGGACTTCGTCATCGCCCCGGCCTGCCCGCTGCCGGCCATGTCGCTGGAAGACAGGCGCACGGCTTGCGCCTGGGGCGCGACAATGCGAAACGTCACATGCCGGTCAGCCCTGACCTCGGGGGAGGTGACCTGCGGGCCGCCGCGTCCGCCAAAGCCCCGTCCGCCAGCGCCCCGTCCGCCGGGTTGGGCTTCAGAAGTCAGGGCCACAAGAGCCGCCGTCAAAAACACGGCCAATTTTAGGAGGTTTCTCTTTTGATCTTTCATAATTTGCATCTTTCTTGGCTGCCATCGCGGCACCGGTAAGCGCGCGAAGCCGGTTTCAGGTCTCGTCATGATTCAACGTGAAATGGACAGGAATAGCAATAGCAGGACCTGCCATTTCATTGGGGCGCTGAAAATCATTCACCCTGATTATTCGTTCCCGCTCATTTTGACAATTGAATGTTTGATATATGAATGATAACCGTTTGGAATGAATGGCTTCGATTTAACCTGCCGACATTCCAGGCGTTCTTCACGGCGGCCAGGCTGAACAGCTTCACGCGAGCCGCCAAAGTGCCGCCTCTTCCCCAGCCCGCTCTCCCGGCAGCCGGCCGGGGTGAGATGCAAATGGTCCGGGCGGCAGGCGCAACTTTTTGAGGAAACGACGCAGCAGTTGGGAATGGTCTTGGGCAGGTCGTCAATGATGGCCTTCATGCTCGCACAAGCGCCTTGCTGATCAGCATTCACGACTTCACCCGCGAGCGGGGGCGCGTCCGCGGCCTTGAGATTCAAGTCCTTGATCCGATTGTCGTATGCGCGGCGAAGTGCTTCGGCGTCGTGATGGCCTGGAAGCGCGCGGGGTCGCCGCCCTGGACGCCTTTGACAAAGTGAATGGCCAACCGGCGCGTTCTGTTCCAGGAGGCGGCCGGTGATTTTCCGGTTAGCCTCCAAGCCGTTTTGAAGCAGCATCGGCGGTGGATTAAACGTCAACCCTGGCCGTCTTGCCGATGGTCGGCGCCCCTTCCAGGCGGATCTCCACTTGCTGCGGCGTCTCTACCGCGTTGATGACTTTCAGGATCACATCGCCTGTGGCCTCATCGAGTGACGAGGAGGCAAACATAGTCTGCGGCGGAGGGCCTGTCGGGCCGCGCCCGCGGCCACGGCCGGCAGCAGCCGGGGCGTTCGTGTCGGGGGGCGGCGTGTTGGGGTCCGGCTGGCCGCCGCGTCCAGGTCCGCCACGCGGCGGAGGATTCTTGAAGATGCGGTTTTGGATCAGCTCGCCGCAGAGGCCGCCATCGTACGAGTAATTGATTTCCTCGGTCATCAGACCGTAGAAGGTCGGGCTGATTTTCGCGCCGGGTTTGTCAACCAGGACGACGGTCATGGCGGATTCGGGGCCTGGCGGCCTGATCCTGAACTTCCCGGACGTTGCTTCGGCCGAGAATTACCGGCGCGATCTGAACTTGGACACGGCGGTGGCGGGTGTTGAATATGCGGCAAACGGCGCGATTTTCTCCGGACTGGGAGGCGCCGCGGCCGGACGGACTTTGATGGAAGCGAGAATTGACAATGCAGGCGCGCCGGGCAATATTGGCGCGTTGCAGTTAACGTTTCTTACTGGCTTTCATGCCAGGAGCGCGCGCATTCTCCGTAAGGACGACAACGAAAAAGAATCAAAAAGCGAACCACGAAACACCCCATGAAATTCCGATTCGGCAATCTGCTCAAGATCGTTTTCACAACCGGCTTGGTCCTCATTGGTGCGTCCGGCCTTCTGGCCGGAACGCAAGCTCAAGCTCAACAAACTGCAACCCCGAAACAGGGCGGCGGTGACACCGCGCAAGCCGCCGTGCCAACGTCCAATGGAAGCGCGCAGGCCGGTGATTCCATCCGGGGGAAGGTCCTTTTTCAGCAAAACTGTGCTCTTTGTCACGCTGTCAGCCAGGGACCCGGGATTCCAGCCACCGCGGGAGTGGGCCCAAACGTTCTTGGCATCCTTGGCCGGCGCGCCGGTTCGGGCGCGAACTTCAACTACTCACAAGCCCTTGGCGAATCGAGGCTCATTTGGGACTCAGCCACCTTGGATAGTTTCCTGGCGAACCCAATGGCTGCTGTGCCGGGAACGACCATGCTGGTTTCCATGCCCGATGCTGGGATCCGCCGCGATCTGATTGCTTACATGGCAACTTTGGCCGCTCCGGCCGGGATTTCTCCCGCCGCAAATCCCGCGCCGGCGGCCACCGCGGGTCGCGACGCCGGCGATTGGCACAACGACGCTCCCGGTGTCAAACACCAGGTCAGCCTCGCCGCCCTGCCCGCGCCCTACAGCACCACTTCGGCCGGGAACGCTCCGCAGGTGGTGCGGCGGCCTGCCAATGCCGCGTTATCCGTTCCGCCGAATTTCACGGCGCGGTTGTTTGCCGACGGCCTGTCGGGACCCCGCCTGCTGCGTGTGGCGCCCAACGGAGATATATTCATCGCGGAAACGCGCGCCAACCGTATCCGGGTGATGCGCGCCGCCGACGGAGCGGACGCCCCGTCTCAAAATCAAGTTTTTGCCGAAGGCGTCGACCGCCCGTTTGGCATCGCTTTCTATCCGTCTGGGAATGAACCACAGTGGATCTACGTGGCAAACAACAACGCCGTGGTTCGCTTCGCCTATCGCAATGGGGATCTCAAAGCGCGCGACATCGCGCGCGTCATTGTGCCGAGCCTGACTGAAAGCAGAGGCGGGCATACCACCCGCGATGTGGCTTTTTCCAAGGATGACACGCGCCTGTTCATCTCGGTGGGATCGGGATCAAACGTCGCGGAAGAGATGAGCAAGAAAAGCAGCGATGCCATACGGCTTTGGGAGGCCGGGCACGGCCGGGGCGCGGCGTGGGACGCCGAATTCAACCGCGCTGATATTCTCGCCACCGACCCCGAAGGGCGCCAACCCCTCCGCGCCTTCGCCACCGGCATCCGCAACGGCGTGGGCCTGGCCGTGGACAAGAATGCGGGGCAATTGTGGACCTCTGTCAACGAGCGCGACGCTCTGGGAGACGATCTGGTTCCCGACTACATTACGCGCGTGAAGGAAGGAGGATTTTATGGGTGGCCGTGGTACTATTTGGGCAATCACGAAGATCCCCGGCATGCGGGGGAGCGTCCGGATCTTGCCGGCCAGGCGATTGTCCCCGACGTGCCGTTGCAGTCGCACTCGGCCTCGTTGGAGATGGCTTTTTATACGGCGACTTCCGGCGTGGCGGTTTTTCCGGCGGAATATCAAGGGGACATTTTCGCCGCCTTCCACGGCTCCTGGAATCGAACTTCCCGAACCGGCTACAAGGTTGTGCGCGTGCGACTCAATCACGGCGAACCGACCGGGGAATACGACGACTTTCTCACCGGGTTTGTGGTGGACGGCCGCAACGTCTGGGGCCGGCCTGTGGGTGTGGCCGTGGCCCACGACGGCGCGTTGCTCGTGACCGAGGACGGGAACAGCACTCTATGGCGCATCGCCTATGCCGGCAAATAGACACAACCGCCCGCCATGAGCTTCAATGATCGAGCGGCTGATCGCCAGCCCCGTTCCCATCCCCTGCGGTTTCGTGGCATGGAACGCCTCCAAGAGGCGGCCCGCTTCTGACCAAGGAGTGTTTCCGCATCGAAGGCGCCGGCAACTGGGCGCAGCCAGGCCGCATCAAAAGGTTCCTGAGATTTGAAGAGCCTGAACCCCGGCGCAGCCGCCAATTGGAGTTGGTCTAGCCGCCCGCCCGGGCTTCCGGCGCGTCCACGATCTGCGCCAGGCTCTCCACCACGCTCTGCACGCACCCGATGCACGTCTTATGGAGAAGGTCGTGTTCCTTGTAGAGCCGTTGCCCCTCCGCCGTCCGGAGATTACAACCCCCGAGCAAAACATGGCACAAGCAGGAGCCGTGTCGCTTCTCAAACCGCGCCAGCAATTCCAGCGTCTTCTCGTAAGTTTTCTCCGTGGCGGACCGGTCCTGCCGCGCGCCGCGCCCGTATTTCAGGCCCAGCACCAGAATCCCGCCCGTCAGCGCCCCGCATACCTCGCCCCGGCGTCCCATGCCGGCGCCCAAACCGGTGGCCAGCTTGAGTGAGATTTCGCCCTCCAGTCCCAGGCCGGGACCGTAGGCGTACAAAACGGACTGGGCACAATTGTAACCCGCCAGAAACTTCTCCATCGCCACTTCGTTCTTTAGATTCATATTGTCTTCCTTTTTTTATTCCACAGGATGACTCTATCGGAACCTTAAGTAAATACACTTGAGGTACTCGCCTTCGGGAAAAGTCACCGGATGATCCGGGGGGTGGCCCGTGGCGCGCCATTCCTCAAAGCCGCGCCCGGATTGGCGCGCCGCCTCCCGCGCCAGATCGAAGAAGTCCCTGGCGGAAACAGGGGCGGAACACGACGCGGCCACCAGCATTCCATGGGCGTCCAGGCGCTCCACCGCTCCCGCCAGCAGCCCCGCATAGGCGCGCAGAGCCTCCTGGCGCTCGGACTGGCGCTTGGCCAGCGCCGGCGGGTCCAGCACCACCAAATCAAACCGGCGGGCCGCCGCCTCGCGCAACCAGGAAAAAACATCCGCCTGCGCCATTTCGTGCCGGCAAGCCGCCACCGCCGGAAAATTCCGGTTCCGCGCAAAATTCCGCTCCGCCGCCGCCAGCGCCTGCCGGCGGATGTCCACGCTGCAAACCGAGGCCGCCCCGCCCCGCGCCGCATACAGCGAAAAGCCCCCCGAGTAGCTGAACAAATTCAAGACGCGGCGTCCGGCGGCGAGCGATTCCACCAGCCGGCGGTTCTCCCGCTGGTCCAGAAAAAAGCCGGTTTTCTGGCCGCGCAAAACATCCGCCTCAAACCGCAGCCCGCTTTCCAGAAAAACAACCGGCCCGTCCGGCGCCGCGCCGTGGAGCACCTGCCCGTCTTCATACCCGAATTGCGCCCGCGCCGCCCGGGCGATATTCCTGCTCAAGCGCAGAACGATTCGATTTTCCCCCGCCGCCAGAAGCCCCGCCACCTCGGGCAGGCGCGGCAGCCAGGCGGCGGTGTACAATTTCAGCGCCAGCGTGGTGTCGTACCGGTCCAGGGCCAGGCCCGGCCAGCCGTCGCTTTCGCCGTGAATGCAGCGATACCCCGTCGTCTGTTCGTCAAACAGGCCGGCGCGGCGCGAGCGCGCCTGCTCCAGACGCCGGCGCCACCAGTCGTGGTCAAGGGGTTGCGGTTTGCCCCGATGCAGAATGCGCACGCGAAGGGGCGAATCGGGATCAAACAAACCGGCGGCGAGAAACTCATCGTGCCGGTCATAAATGACGGCCAGTTCGCCCATTTTCCCCGGGCGATTCTGGCGGCGGACACTGGCCGCAAACACCCAGGGATGCCCGGCGCGCACCAGGCTTTCCGCCGCGGGCGCAAGCCGCAGCCGCAGCGCCGGAGTTTTGGTTGGAACGCTCATCCCGCTGCCTGGCTTTCCCAACGTCCCTTCACCCGTCGCGCTTGCTGTTTTGCCATCTGGTTTGCTACGCTCCGTTTCATGCCGTCCATGCTTGCACAAATCCAGGCCGGAATCCAGCCGCCCGCGCCACGCTGCGGCGGTTCCCGGATTGGCGAACCGGCCCGCCAGCGTTCGCTTTCATTGCAGGGTGTCAACCCGATCAAAGACCCGGCGCGCTTCCCCTGGCACGAGGTCAAAAAGATTGAGCACTACCGGCTCGACGTGAACGCCATGACGCAACCGATGGTCTTGAAGGAAGATGCCCCGGCTTATGGAGGTGAAAAATGAACCGTTCCAGCTCGATTTTCCAGCTTGACCCCGGCAGGGGCTTTGCTAGATTGATGCGCAGTGCGAGAGCACGCAGATTCATCTGCTCCCCGCCCCACACGCCGCAAGGCCTCGGGCGGGGTTATTTTTTGAACCTCGCCAATCCTTGACCTATGCCAAAAGAACCTTCCATTAAGCGCGCCATCGCCTTCGTTGACGGAGTCGCGGATGCGCTCCGGTATGCGGGCAAGCAGGTGAAGGAAACGATGCGCCAGGGTCGTTGGCGTCGGCATCGGCTTCCCGCGGCCACGGAAAGGCGGGCGGGCCGATGAGCAAGGACGATTTCAACGCCAGGCTGGAGCCGCTCATTGCCGGGGCAAGACAACTGCGCATTTCCGGTTTCGGGGAACAGGAGCCGGAGGAAGCGACCAAGGAATTGCTCCTGGAACCGCTTTTCCAGGCGCTGGGCTATCTGCCGAACACGAATTATGTCCGCGAGTTTAAGATTCTCGGCGATTCGGTGGACTATCTGCTCAAGTCCGCCCGCCCGCTCCTTTTCGTCGAAGCCAAGAGCCTGCATGATTGCCGCAATGCCAGCCTGTTTGACAAGCATCGCGACCAGGTCATGCGCTACATCCAAAACTACCGCCTCAGCCCCGAAGTGACGAAAATGGAGCGGCCCGTCGCCTGGATTCTGCTCACAAATTTCGCCCAGTTTGACTTCATCCGGGTCAATGAAACCACTCCCACCTTTTCCTTCAAACTGGACGACCTATGGCAACGCCGCGATGAGTTGTGGGAATTGCTCGCGCTGGAAAACCTCGATGCCAACCGCATTGACGAACTTTACGACCAGAGCAAGCAAGCCAGTCTCGATCAGCAGTTTCTGACCGACCTCAAACGCTGGCGGCTGCTTATCGCCAACGGCTTTGCCTTGCGCAATCAAAAACGTTCGCTCGAAGACATCACCCTGGCCAGCCAGCAACTGCTGGACCGTTTTATCTTCTGCCGCATGTTGGAAACGCGCCGGCTGGTCGAATACAACAAACTGGCGCGCACCTACAGCCATTACGAGGTGCTCTACGCCCGCGCCAACGCGACCTTCGCCGAAATCATCCGCCAGTCGCTCTTCACGGAAATCAAAAATGATTTCAACACTGAGTTGTTCGAGCAACCGCTGCTGTGCGACGGACTCGACATTGACAACGCCGCGCTCGCCGCCGTCGTCGGCCACGAACCGCTCGCGCCGGAACTGGCCGCCACTTGCGGCTTTGACACCGGCCAGGGCGAACTGCTCGCCTTCCGCCATCTTTACAGCTACGATTTCAGCCTCATGTCCTCCGACGTGATGGGCGCGGTCTATGAACGCTTTCTCGCCCACAAGCTTTTTCAGGACGGCGGGCGCATCGTCATCGAGGACACCGACGAACTGCGCAAAAAGGAGGGCATCTATTACACCCCGCAATACATCGCGGACTACATCGTCCAGCATACCCTGGGGGAAAAAATCAAACCCATTCTCGCCGAAGCCAAAACGCTGCTCGGTTACAGAAATTTCAAGGCCGCGCTGGCTAAAATCCGCGAACTTCAGAACGTCAAAGTTCTCGACCCGGCCATGGGTTCGGGTTCCTTCCTGCTCCGGGCCTTCGATGCGCTGGTCAAGGCTTACGAGGATTACAATCAGGAATGCCGCCGCATCAAAAAGGAGCGCAACGGCGGCGGCGCACTGTTTGACGCCGACTTCGTGCTGGCCGAGGAAGTGCTGGACGCGCCCCTGCATGTCCTGACCGAGAACATCTTTGGCGTGGACCTTGACAAACAGGCCGTGGAAGTCGCCAAACTCAACCTTTGGCTGCGCTACATGGCCGTCAACCGCGATGTCTTCCTGGATCGGCTGCAACGCAAACAGCGCGGCGGCCGGCCACTCAATCTGCTGCCAAATCTGACCCGCAATCTCAAGCGCGGCAATTCGCTGATTGCCGACAAGAATGTGGCCGGCGACGCGGCATTCGACTGGGCTGCGGAGTTTCCCGAAATCATGCGACGCGGAGGCTTCGATGTCGTCATCAGCAATCCGCCTTACGTTTACACTCGCAACCAAGGCTTCACTGAATCGGAAAAGAAATTCTTTGGCTCTGCCTTCAAACACCAGAGCATTCAACTAAACACCTTTGGCCTTTTCATTGAACACACAGGAAATCTGCTTCGTAACGATGGAGCAATGGGCTTTATCACACCGAATAATTGGTTAACCATTGATACCTTCGCTTCCCTCCGCAGATTTGCGTTGGAATCTTTTGGCAACTTGAAGCTCTTCAACATAATCGAGAGAGTATTCGAATCCGCGGATGTGGATACAGCCATTGTCTTGTGTGAGAAGCGCGTGCCGACAACACTTGTAGTGGGTGAGTTGACGAACGGCGAGGAGACGTTTAATCGCCAAGTCGACATCGCAAGCATTAGGCCACCGAGCTTCATTATCCAGATCAGTCTGCTGAAAAACGCCGCAAACCAAGCGGTGGTCGCAAAGATCGAGCAAGAATCGAAGCATCTGTCAGAATACGCCAATGTTTCTACTGGTTTGAAAGCTTACCAAGTCGGTAAAGGCAAGCCTGCGCAAACGGTAGATCTAAAAGAAAAGCGCGCTTTCCACTCGCGAAACAAGGAAAAACCAACGAGCGGCAGGTATCTGGAAGGGCTCGATGTCAAACGCTACGAACTTGGATGGTCAGGAGAGTACTTGAATTACGGAGATTGGCTGGCCGAACCACGGAAATCAGTGCCGTTTTCCGGACCGCGGATTTTAGTGCGCCAAATTCCAGCAAATCCGCCATATCTCGTGCACGCTGTGTACACGGATGAAGATTTTTACAATGACATCAACAGCATGGTGATTTTTGGTCCGGTTGGCAGGATTTCATTGAAGTTTCTATTGGGTGTGGTCAATTCCCGCCTCATGTCATTTTGGTTTCAGAAACAGTTTGATAAATTACAGCGGAAAATTTTCCCACAGTTCAAAGTGGACGAACTGCGCAGCTTTCCAATTCGCGTCTTGGCTCTTCAAAAGAAAATTGACAAGCAAACGCACGATAGAATTGTTGCGCTAGTAGATGAACGACTTGCCGCACAAGCATCGCGACAGGCCATGCCCCTTGTTTTGACAAAGCAGATCCACCACTCCAACCGCGCGCCCTGCCATCTCGCCCACTACCTGCAAAAAGATTTCGCGGCGGCGGTGAAGGCCGGCATCCTGATTGACGATGTGCAGCGCACGGGCTTTGTCCACGAAATCACCGTGGAATCGGAAGGCGGGAATCTCACCTTCGCCGTCACTGTCGCCGAAAAGCCGGAAGGCGAGCCGCGTCCCGTTCCGGTGCTGCGCCTGGCGTTCCAGGACGATGCGCTGCGGCAATTCGTCTATGCCCGCTGGCGGCGGTTCCTGGGCGAACATGCGCGGCAGAAGAAATGGACCAAAGGGAAGAAGCCCCAACCGGTTTATCCATTGCTTGTCAACACGCTCGAACCGCTGGTTTATTTCAACCCGGCGGCCAGCGACAATCTCCGCGCCATCCGGGACATGATGAAGGCCGTCGCCGCCGAGGCCGGCAGTTCGGATCTGGCCGCCATCGAAGCGGAAATCGGGAAACTCGACGCCGAGATTGACCAGCGGGTCTATGATCTCTACGAGTTGACGCCGGAGGAGAGGCAAATCGTGGAATCCGCCTCCATCCCGGCTCAGGGGCGAGAAGGAGGCGCGGCGAAATGAAATGTGTTACTTTTGAGCCATGAAAATCAGCTACGATGCCGAAGTGGATGCGTTGAGCATCATGTTCCGCGAAACCACGGTCACGACCAAACACCTGGCCGATGGCATCGCCGCGGATTACGACAGCGAAGGCTGTCTGGCCGGCTTGGAAATCCTCGACGCGCAAAAGCGTTTCGGCGGCAAGGAAACCATGCGGCGTGTCGAGTTGGAAGGCATCGGCACGTAATGGCTAAAAGAATAAAGGTTCCTCGATATTTTGAGTGGATGACCACGCAAAACTGCAAGGTTTGGGGAGCGCGATCGTCCCGATCGCCGTGGGGCGCGTCTCGCGCCCCACTCCTTCCCCGATTGGTTCCTCTGGATTGCTCGGCGGATTGACCGCGAAGAGAAGGCAGGCCGGAATGTGTTTGGCGGGACGCCAAACACGGCGCGCGGGACGCACGCGCTCCCCAGGAATCGCCGTCGCGCGATCAGATCCAGTGGAAACGCCGAGGAACCCAAAAATGAGCCGGCGCAGCAGCGCCGCCCGGCCCGGTCCGCCACGGGCCTGCCGTGCGAGCCTTTCACCAGGCCGGCATCCAGCGGGATGACATCCAGCAGGGTCCGAAATCCCAGCCTCCCGCGCAGCAAAACATCTGCGTTCAATTCGAGCACTGCCAGCGCCGCGGCCCGCTGCGTCACTGACGCGCTGCTTTAAATATAATCTTTGAACGCGCCCAAGCCGTGCTAAACTTCCAGCGTTATGCCGAACAACGCGCAGCATGGGAATGGCCATGGGAATGGAGACGCCAGCCCGCCGCCCAGAAAAGTCAATCTCCGCCGCCCGGACGTCATGGCCGCCGTCCAGGCCCAGGTTCTGTCCCATTACCGGAGCGAACTGGTCGAACGCATTCGCGACAAGGGCCATGTCCTGAGCGCCGACGGCCTTCTGACGGTGAAATTGGCCAAGAAATACGGTTTTTGTTACGGGGTGGAACGAGCCATTGACCTGGCTTACGCCGCCCGCAACGTGTTTCCGCTGCCCCAGCCCATTTATCTCCTGGGCGAGATCATTCACAACCCGGAAGTCAACGACCAGATTCACAACATGGGCATCCAGATCATTTCCCCAAAGCCCACCGAGGAGGAACTGGGCCGCCTGCACCCCGACGATGTGGTGATCATCCCCGCTTTCGGCACCGAAGTGGGGACCCGCACCAAATTGATTGGCAAAGGCTGCCAGTTGGTGGACACCACTTGCGGGGACGTCATGAGCGTCTGGAAACGCGTCCGCCAGTACTCCAAGGAAAGAGTCACCAGCATCATCCACGGCAAAGCCAAACACGAGGAAACCAAGGCCACGACCTCCCAGGCCGGCGCCGACGGCCCGGGCCATTACCTGGTCGTCTATACCCTGGCCGAAACCGATTACGTCTGCAACTACATCCTGCATGGCGGCAACAAACAGGATTTCCTCGACACCTTCAAAGGCGCTTATTCCGCCGGCTTCGATCCCGACATCCATCTCCAGGCCGTCGGCGTCGCCAACCAAACCACCATGCTCCGCGGCGAAACCGAGGAGGTCCAGCGCCGCATCAAAAACGCCATGATCGAGCGCTTCGGCGCCGGCCAGTTGGACCGCCATTTCCGTTTCTTTGACACCATCTGCGGCGCCACCCAGGAACGCCAGGACGCCCTGGAAAAACTGCTCCGCGAGCCGATGCACCTCCTCCTGGTCATCGGCGGCTACAATTCCTCCAACACCTCGCACCTGGCCGAAATGGGCGAGGCGCGCCTGGCCACCTTCTTTGTCAAGAACGCGGCCATGATGGTTTCCGACACCATCATCCGCCACTACAGCCTGGAGCAGCAAAAAGAGGTCGAAACCATCGGCTGGCTGCCGCCGGGCAAGATCACCGTCGGCATCACCGCGGGCGCGTCCTGCCCCAACAACCTGATCGAGGACGCGATCAAGCGCTTGTTCGAGTTGCGGGGAATTTCCGTGCAGGAATTGCTGGCCAACTGAGTCCTTTCCATGCCTTGTTCCAAGGAAGAATTGGAGACGCGGGAGCGGCAGGTACTGGCTTCCTACGCCCAACGGAGCGCCGAAACCCGCGGCCGGGCGTATGTCGAGCCGCCCCCTTTCTGGCGCACCGAATACCAGCGCGACCGCGACCGCGTCATCCACTCGCGCGCCTTTCGCCGGCTGGAATACAAGACGCAGGTTTTCCTCAATGGCACGG
>JBEKIA010000023.1:0-26944 GCA_050011995.1 Verrucomicrobiota bacterium | reverse complement strand
GTCCTCGACCAGTTCTTCCACCGGCACCAGTTCCAGGATTCCGGACACCCTGGCATAGCGCTGCTGCATGGAGATGATATTCTTGATGTGGCCAATGTGTTTGACGAGCGATTCCAATTCCCGGAGCTGGTTGGTTTGTTCGGCGCGCAAGCGGCTGATCAGTTGAAAGAGAAACTCCGGCGCCAGCCTGCCTTTGGGGTCGTTGGAGAGATAGTCGCCCAACTGTCCCCGGTTCTGTTCCAGGATGGCTCCCAGTTTCTCCAGGCTCGATAATTTGGAGCTGCGCACCATCTCCACGGCCAGGCTGGCGGAGACGTTGACGCTGTTGAGCACGTTGCCGACGTTGTGCAGGACGCCGGTGGCCACTTCCGCCATGCCCGCCTGGCGCGTGAGGGCCAGCAGGCGCCGGTGCATCGCCTCCTGAATCCGAAATCGCTCCTCGACCAGCGCGGATTGAAGCTGCACCAGAGCCGGCACAGGGATGATGCCCAGGTATTGATCTTCGGCGCCGAGGAGGATGACATCTTCGCTGAACGCCTTGCCTTGGCGTCCGAGCGCCATTTCCAGAACCTGGCGCACCGGCATGCCCTGGCGCAGCAGCAACGGTTGCCCGGCCATGTGTTGCCGGACGGATTCCTTGCTGTAAATGGCAAATCCGTAGCGATGGCCCATGAGAAAACCCAGATGCGCGCGCGAGCACAGCCCCACCACCTTGCCGGCCTCCACCACGGCGCAATAGTCCTGCTGGTGGCTTTGAAACTGTTGGTACACCTCTCCCAGGGAAGTGCCGGCCTCGGCCCTCTCCTGGTGTTTCACCAGGCTGAACAGGTCGGTTCTCTCAATGCCAGGCGCCTCCCCGTCTCTGGCGGGACTGGCGGTTTCGAGCAGGTTTATATTCATGCCTTCTGAGTATCGGCGGGAAATTCGGCGCTTCGGTTACACGGGGGCGACAATTGTGGAACAATTTCAACAGAAAATGAACCGCCATTGACGCCAGCCAGCCTTGCTTTGCCGCGGACCAGAGTTTATTCTAAAACCGCTGTGAAACCACCGCCCATCAACGTCGAGGAAAGAATTGACCGCCGGGTCGGCCGGCGCGCCAAGACGCCGGATGCGCTTTCGACCGCGACCAGCAACAAGGCCGATTCCATCGCCTGGCGCAAGGCTCTGGGCGGTGTGCGTGTGCCGCGCGGTGTGCATCGTTTCAAAACCCATGAGGAAGCGGACCAATGGCTATGGCGGATGATCGCCCGTTAGACGAACTGGAATCCCGCGAACCGACCGTGGAGGATTTGCGGAATTTGTGCCGGGAACTCAACCAGCGCGGCGCAAAATATGTCGTCGTGGGAGGGTTCGCCCTGCGCGCAGCCAATTACAACCGCCGGACCATGGACGTGGATTTGGTCGTCGCCGCCGACGCGGAAAACGAGGCGAAAGTTTTTTCCGCGCTTTCCACCCTGCCGGATAATGCCGTTCGCGAGTTGCAACCCGGCGAACTGCAACAATACAACGTCATCCGCGTCGCCGATGAAATCCTCGTGGACTTGATGCGCTCGGCGGGCGGAATTGACTATGCCGAGGCGGCCAAAGACGTGGTCGTGCGCGAAGTGGACGGGGTGCCGATTCCGTTCGCCTCGCCGCGCTTGCTGTGGCGGATGAAAGCGGGCACGCATCGGGAAAAAGACGCAGGCGACCTGGTTTTTCTCCGCCAATGGTTTGCCGGGCGCGGCGAAGAGCCGCCGCGCGTCTGAGCGGCGCCGCCGGGGCTATGGCCCCAGTGGAACCACTGTGCAGACCATTCTGAACAGCGGTTTCTTTCGCATGTGGATTTGGTGCTTTCGCTCCGCCTCGTTTGAATTCTGGAAGCGGCCCGGCAACATTGGCGGCGCTCATAGAGCGCCGCTACAGGGTCAGCGCTGGACGCGGGCGCCCCCGCCCTTCATGAGTTTTTCCACTTCGTCCTTGCTGGCCATGGAGGTATCGCCGGGCGTCGTCATGGCCAGCGCGCCGTGGGCGGCGCCATACTCCACCGCGGCCTGCGCATCGCCCGTGGTCATCAGGCCGTAGATCAGGCCGGAGGCGAAGCTGTCGCCGCCGCCAACGCGGTCGAGGATTTCCAGATCAGGATACTTTCTTGACTCGTGGAATTTTCCGCCGGCCCAGCATATGGCGGCCCAATCGTTGACGGTGGCGGTCTTGGCGGCGCGCAGCGTGGTGGCGACGACTTGGAAGTTGGGATAGGCCTTGACCGCTTGCCGGATCATCTTTTGGAAGGCGGCGGGATCAATGTGGAGGAGTTTTTCGTCCGCGCCTTCCACCTCGAAGCCGAGGCTGGCGGTGAAGTCTTCCTCGTTGCCGATCATCACGTCCACGTATTGGGCGATTTCGCGGTTGACTTCCTGGGCGCGTTTCTTGCCGCCGATGCTTTTCCAGAGGCTGGGGCGGTAGTTGAGGTCATAGGAAACGAGGACGCCGTATTGGCGGGCTTTCTTGACAGCTTCGATGACCAGGGGCGGGGTGGTGTCGCTGAGGGCGGCGAAGATGCCGCCGGTGTGCAGCCAGCGCGCGCCCAGTTTGCCGAAGATGCGGTCCCAGTCGAAGTCGCCGGGCTTAAGCTGGCTGGCGGCGGAATGGCCGCGGTCGGGGATGCCCACCGCGCCGCGCACGCCAAAGCCGCGCTCGGTGAAGTTCAGGCCGTTGCGCACGCTGCGGCCCACGCCGTCGAAGGGCGCCCACTTGACGAATTCCGTGTCCACGCCGCCTTGCAAAATAAAATCCTCCAGCAGCCGGCCCACTTCATTGTCGGCGAAGGCGGTGGCGACGGCCGTCTTCAAACCGAAGCAGCGCCGCAGGCCGCGCGCCACGTTGTACTCGCCGCCGCCTTCCCAAACTTTGAATGCGCGCGCGCAGCGGATGCGGCCTTCGCCGGGGTCGAGGCGGAGCATGATTTCGCCCAGGGCCAGCATGTCGTATTTGCAGGTGGAGGGGTCGCGGAGTTGGATGAGTGTGGGAGTTGGCATGGGACGGGGGGTGATGGGTTAGACTTGGACGGACGGAAAGCCGGACGGGAGCCAGGCGGGTTCATTGACCTCGCGGGCCATGTGGCTGAATTCCTCGATTTCAGCGGCGGTGAAGAGCAGGCCGCCGTGTTTTTTTGACAACTCGCCGGCGCGGGCTTCGGGCTGGCCGGGCAGCAGGCATTTCTCGTTCCCGTGGCCGAGGATGTCGAGCAGGACGGCTTTGACGTTTTCCATTTGGGTGCGGCCTTTGGCGAAATTGTTTCCCCGCACGGCCTCGGGGTGGATGACTTGGAAGAAGAAAGTGGAACTGCGTTTTTCGTCCGTGTCGCCGCGGGAAGTGCCGCGAATTTGCGGCAGGGAACCGCCGATGAAAGCGGCGTAGAGTTCGTCAATCAAGCCCAGGCCGTAGCCCTTGTGGCCGCCGAAGGGCAGGAGGGCCGCGGCTTTGTTCGGATCGGTGGTGGGGATGCCCTCGGCGTCCACGGCGCAATTGAGGGGGAGCGGCTGGTTTTCGCGCCGGAGCTGCTGGACGCGGCCCATGGCGACGGTGGAGGTCGCCCAGTCAACCACAATGGGGAAGCCGATGGCCGCCTGCGTGGGGAAGGCCCACGAATGGGGGTTGGTGCCCAGCGTCGGAGCGCGGCCGCCGAAGGGGACGACTTCCGACATGGCGGCGGTGCAATTGGTGTAGGCGATGTAGCCCCGCAGCGCGGCTTCCATGACGTAGCCGCCGCCCCAAAGATAATGAGTGGCGTTGTCCACGCTGACCATGCCGGCGCCGAATTGGTCGGCGAGTTTCACGCAGGCGTCCATGGCTTCATACGCGACGGCTTGGCCGAGTTTGAAATGGCCGTTCCAGACCTCGGCGGCGGCGAAACGGGAGGGGAGCTTCTCGATCTGCGCCCCTGGTTTCCAGCGTCCGGTCTTGCTGCCGAACACCTCGTCCAAATGCAGGGCCTTGATGGCGTTGTGCGTGCGGATGCCATAATAAGCGGCGCTGGCGCAAAAGCGCGCCCCGGCCGCCGCTTCGTCCGCCGTGTAGCCGCGGGCGCGGTAGGCCTTCCGGACCAGCTCGTCGTGTTTTTCGCGCGGGACGATGTAATAAGTGTCGGGCATAAAATTGAATCGTGCTGCCGCGTCAATGCCGCGCATTAAACCACTTTCTTCACCGGCACTTCGGGGTTGGCCTGGGCCAGGGGTTTTTGGCCGTCGAGGACGGCGATGAGGTTTTGCACAGCCATGGTGGCCTGGCGCTGGACGCTTTCGAAGGTGCGCGAACTGACGTGCGGGGTCACGATGCAATTGGGTTCGCCCAGCAGCGGGTGATCGGGCGGCGGCGGTTCGTGGTCCAGCACGTCGGCGCCGTAGCCGGCCACCCGGCCGGAGCGCAGCGCGGCCACCATGTCCATAGTATTGACGATTTCGCCGCGCGCGCAATTCAAAATGATCACGCCCTGTTTCATTTGGGCGATGCCGGCGGCGTTGATCAGGTGGCGCGTTTCGGAAGTGAGATTGGTGTGCAGCGTGATGTAATCGGCGGCCGCGAAAATCTCGTGGAGCGCCGCGGCGCGCCGCACGCCGTGCGCGGCGGCGAAGGCGGCATCCCAATAAATGTCGTAACCGACGGGCGTGAGGCCGAAGGCGCGCGCGCGGATGGCGACTTCCTTGCCGACACGGCCCAGGCCGATGATGCCGAGGGTCTTGCCCATGATTTCATGGCCGGTCTTGCGTTTCCATTGGCCCTGGCGCGTGGCGTCCACGCCGAAGAGGAAATTTTTTTCCAGGGCGAGGAGCAGGAGGAAGGTCTGTTCGGCCACGGCGCAGTGATTGACGCCGGGGGTGAAGCAGACGGGGATTTTCAGTTCCGTCGCGGCCGGCAGGTCCACCTTGTCCAGGCCGATGCCGTATTTGCTGACGACCTTGAGCCTGGGGAGCGACTTGAGCAGGACGGAGCGGGTGATGGCGTCATCGCCGCAGAGGAGGGCGTCCACCTCGCCCACCAGTTCCAACATGCGCGCTTCGGGCAGGGGGCCGCGCTGGCGGACCAGTTCATATCCTTTGGAGGCCAGCAGATCGTGGAACGATCCGGGCGTGTCTTGAAAAGAAGATGTGGTCAGCAAGACTCTCATTGGCTGGATTGTAGGAAGGCGCCCGCAACGGAGTCAAGAACTTTCTCCTCCCGGAGTTGCCGTCGGGGCGGGTTTTCTTTCTTAATCTTAATCATAATCTTTCTCCTAATCCGTACGCGGGCGGGAGATGAGATTAAGATTAAGATTACGAGCAGGATGAAGAGGGGAACCTAAAAATGTGGAATACACCCGTTGCCAGTCAGGTGTTTGCCCCATTTGCGGGCCGGGCGCGAATGGGTTATGTTCATTTTATGAGAGGTTATCTTTCGACACGGATGTTCATGGCGGCTGGAGTGTTCGGGCTGCTGGCGGGCGGGGCGTTGGCCGCTCCCCCAGCCGCTAATAACGGCAAAATCGCCGCTCAAACCAATGCCGCCGTCGCGCCTCCGCTGGCCGCGCCCGCGCTGCAGCCGGTTGCGCCCATCGGCGGGGCCTTTACGCCGGGGCGGATGGGCGGCGCACAGGGTCCCATTTATTTCGGACCCAGCCCGACAGTAATGGGTGACTGGTTTGGCCCGGCGCCTTTGGGGGGAACTTTCCAAGCCGGCCCAATTGGCGGAACGATCAATGGGCAAAATCCGCCCGGCGGCAGGCTGACCGGGGTGCTGGTCGGCGGCGCCAATTATCCCGGCTTTTCGCCCGGCGGCGCGCTGAGTGGGCAGCCGTCAGGCGGCCAGTATGGGCCCAACCTTCTTGGTGAAATGCGCACTCCTAACAATTCGTTCACGGCCGGCCCCAGTGGAGTGATCGTTGGGGGCGCGCAAAATGCCGGCGCTTCGCCCGGAGGGGTGCTTGTTGGCGGCGCTTCGCCAGGAGGAGTGCTTGTTGGAGGCACTTCCCAAGGAGGCGTTCTCGTTGGAGGAGCTTCGCCAGGAGGAGTGCTCGTTGGCGGCGCTTCCCAAGGAGGCGTTCTCGTTGGAGGAGCTTCGCCAGGAGGGGTGCTCGTTGGCGGCGCTTCTCATAATACCACCCTCCCCGGCGGCACACTCACCAACGCCCCCGGCGGACAGCTTCATTGATGATTTATTTTGATTCCAACGCGACCACGGCGCTGGATCCACAGGTGCGCGAGGCCATGCTGCCGTTTTTAGGCGGCGTCTATGGCAATCCTTCCAGCGTCCATCATATCGGGCGGCAGGCCCGGGCCGCCTTGGATGATGCCCGCGACCGGGTGGCCCAGGTCTGGCGAAGCAAGCCCAGCGAAGTCGTGTTCACCAGCGGCGGCACGGAAAGCAACAACCTGGCGGTCTTTGGCACGGCACGGCTCCTGCGGGACAAAGGGCGTCATCTCATCACCTCTTCCATCGAGCATCATGCTGTGCTCCATTGCTTTCGGTATCTGGAGAGGAAAGAGGGCTTTTCGGTCACTTGCCTTCCTGTTGACGGCGAAGGACTGGTTTCCCCGGAGGACTTGGCGCGGGCAATTCGCCCAGAAACGATTCTGGTTTCTATTATGGCGGCTAATAATGAAGTCGGCGCCATTCAACCCGTTGCCTGTTTGGGGGAGATTTGCCGGTCTCGCGGCGTCGTTTTTCATACCGATGCGGCGCAATGGTTTGGCAAGGAGCCTTTTGAATCCATTCATCAATTCAACGCCGACCTGGTTTCCGTTTGCTCTCATAAGTTCTACGGACCCAAGGGCGCGGGCGCTTTATTTGTGCGCTCTCCTCTGCATCCGGACCCTGTTTTGTTCGGCGGCGGCCACGAAAATGACCGGCGCGCTGGAACCGAAAATATGGCCGGAATCGCCGGTTTTACGGAATCGCTTGTCCGCTTCGTCAAACTTCCCATATTCTGCTCGAAGACATTGGGACCTCTGTCGGCCCGGTTGATCGAGCGTCTGATCCCTCTGCCCGGTGTCGAATTTCGCGGCTCAACGCAGCAACGTCTGTCCAATACCGCAGCTTTCACCGTGGCTGGTTGTGACAGTATGACACTCCTGGCCGGTCTGGATTTAATGGGAATTTGCGCCTCCAGCGGTTCGGCATGTTCAGCGGGATCATTGGAACCCTCGCATGTTTTGCTGGCCATGGGAGTTGAGAAGAGCCTGGCCAATTCGTTGATTCGGTTTTCTCTTGGCAGAGCCTCGACTTTGAAGGAAGTGGATGCCGTGGTGGATGGCTTTCAGCATGTCATCAAGCAGGCGCGTCATCTCTGAAATTCTTGTGAATTGCTTGTGCCGTTCGCCAACAACTCCCTTTTTTGCGTCTTTTGCGGCCTCCGCCAAGCCTTTATCCCCACCCTTATTTTTTCGCAAGTGCTTAAACCATGCCTTGACAACGCCGATTTTTCCGATTATTCACCATGCTTAATAATAATCTTTCTTTATATATAAGAATATAATATTAAGAGGCTCACATGAATCTGACCATTGCCAAAGAAAAGTTGATCCACGGACTGCAAACCGTCCAAAATGTCGTGAGCACGCGCACCACGCTGCCCATTCTCTCCAACGTCTTGATGAAGGCGGAAGGCGGCAAAGTGGAATTTACCGCCACAGACTTGGACATTACCATCAGTTGTATTGTCGAAGCCAGTGTGAAAAAAAAGGGCGCGACAACCGTGCCGGTGAAGCGTTTTTTCAGCGTCGTGCGCGAACTGGGCAGCCCGGAGATTGAACTGGAGGTGGACGAAAAGCATGCTTGCAGCATCCGGGCCGGGGCGTCGTTTTATAAAATCAACGGCCTCGGTTCTGATGAGTTTCCGCCTGTCCAGAAATTCAAGGAGGAGAAAAAAATCGTTCTGCAGCAGGAAAAAATCAAAGGCATGCTCCGCAAGACTTCTTTTGCCATTTCCAGCGATGAGTCCCGCTACGTTTTGAATGGAATTTTCCTCATTCTGAAGGAACACAAGATGACCATGGTGGCGACCGATGGCCGGCGGCTTGCTTTGGTGGACGAGGAAGTGGACATCCCGGAAAACAGCCAGGGCGAATTTATTCTGCCCACTAAAGCCGTCAATGAAATGATGCGTCTGCTTGGGGACAAGGGCGATGTGGAAGTGAAATTCAGCGAGAATCAGGTTTTTGTGTCGCTCGCGGATGAAAAGGGCAATTCCACAGTCGTCATTTCCAAGCTGGTCGAGGGCAATTATCCCAATTACAAACAAGTGATCCCCAGCGAAAGCAAGGAACGCGTGGCCCTGCCGCGCGAAGAGCTCCTGGCGGCCTTGCGCCGCGCACAGCTCATGACCAGTGACAAGGCAAATTCCGTCAAATTGGCCATTGGACGGAACAATTTGGCCATCACCGCCAATTCACCGGATGTCGGTGAAGCGCGCGAAACGCTGGCGATCAACTACAACGGCAAGGATTTGCAGATCGCCTTCAATCCTGCTTATTTGATTGATCCTCTCAACGTGCTGACCGAGGACGAAGTTTTTCTGGAATTGATTGACGAACTAAGCCCTGGAGTCCTGAAAATCAACGGCCCGTTCCTGTACGTCGTCATGCCCATGCGCTTGAGCTGAGTTTTCGTTGGTTTTGAAATGGGACGCCGGAGGAAAGGTAGGGCGGGCAGTCCCCTGCCCGCCGCGGCGCGCACGGAGTGCGCGCCCTGCCACCAAGGACAGATACCCGCCCTTCTACCGGCCCGTTTTCGCCGTCACCGTCACCAGTACAATGGCGCCCAGGACGGCAAGGACTCCGCCGCAGATCGAGCGCCGCGTCATTTTTTCCCCTTCCACGATTCTGGAAATCGGGATGATGACCAGCGGCGCGGTGGAGACAATCGCCAGCACCAAGCCGGTGGGCGTGGTTTTTAAGGCCCATTGGTAGCAACTCACGCCGAGAACCTGGCCCGCCACGGCGTTGGCCAAAACCCAGGGCCACGCCAGCCGCCACCGCTCCGCGCGCGAGGCCCCGCCGGCCTGCCCGGAATCCCCTGGAGCCTGCCGGCGACGCCACGCCACGGCCAGGACGCAAACCCCCGTCACCAGCAATCCCCCCACCAGGCGCTGATAAGCGGCGGTGGGAGCGTCAATGTTCTGCCGCGCTTGCGCGGCCACAGCGTAAGCCTGGCGGCTCAATACCGCGCCAAAGCCGTTCCCAAAAGCGCCCAGCGCACTGAAGACGATGCCCGCCCGCAATGCCCGCGGAGTCGCGCTCAGATGCTTTCCGGGCGCCAGCGCCAGAGCGACGCCGCCGAGGATGGTTGCGCCCGCGGCGATTTGCCAGCCGGTCAATTGCGTGCCTTGCCAGAGCCATTCCACAATCGCTCCCACCAGAGCCGCCCCGCATTGGATAATGAGGATGGTCAGGCGCGCGCCCAGCAGAGGATAGCTTTGAAACAAGAAAACATCCGCGCCCACCCCGATGATTCCGCTCCACAGGAAAAGCGGGAACGACGAGCCGCCCAGGCCCTGGCCGAACAGATGCGCCCAAATTCCCAGCAGCGCGGTGGCGCAGAGAAGCCGCCAGAAATTGGCTTCCGTGCCGCCCACCAGCCGGGCCGAGCGCGATCCGCACACAGCCGAAGCCGCCCACAAAAATGTCGTCAAAAAAGCCGCCAGCATCGCAAAAAGAGTTCCAGTTTTCCGCCATCAGCATCCGCGCTGAACAGGCAAAACTGACACACTTTCCCCAGCGTGACAAGCGGCCGGCGGGCGCCCAAATCCCCGCCCAGGAAGCTTCTGTTGATGGCGAAATATACGAACCGTGCGCGGGTCTTGCCAGTGCCGCGGTTGGGTGATAATTTCCCGGTCATTCGTATGAACACAACGCGGCTGCTTGCCGCGCTTCAGTTTCATCCGGAAACGGCGACGAACATTGAGGAGTTGAATGAGTAATTGGAAGACAACGCGGGAAAAGCTGTTGCTTGGCGCATCCGATGCGAACTTGGATTTTAAGGGCGTCTGCACGATGTTGCGGCATCTTGGTTTTTCCGAGCGGCAGAGCGGGGGAAGCCACCGCATCTTCCACAAAGAAGGAGTGGCCGAAATCATCAACCTCCAACCACGCGGTGGCGAAGGGAAACCATATCAAATGAAGCAAATTCGTCAGATTCTGCTAAAGTACAACCTGACCGGAGAATGAAATGAGCAAATACGAGTTGATTATTTATTGGAGCAAGGAGGACAAGGCTTTCGTTGCCGAGGTGCCGGAGTTGCCGGGCTGCATGGCCGATGGCGCGACCTATGAAGAAGCCGTGGCTAATGCGCAGGAGGTGATTCGGGAATGGATTGAAACCGCCAACGCCATCGGCCGGCCAATTCCCGAGCCGAAAGGACGGCTGCTCTACGCCTGAGCAAGCCCGCCTGGACGGTTTGAAAACCATGTGCGGGGTCAAACCATACTTTTGCCCAATTTACTGTTGACACGGGCAACCGCTTGTTGAACACCAATGCGGCGAAGCTGGCTTGGGATTGCATCGAGGGCGGATAGGGCGGCCAATTTGAACAGCGCGGAGGGGGCGGTCCAGTTCTGGTTCAATCCGCGGCCGAGGGTCTGGCCCCCACTACGGAGTGGGGAACGTCAATCCTTCAGTTTTTCCACGTTGTGGAAGTAGTTCTCCAGGGCGTCGCGAAACTCGGCCGGGGCATTTTGGATGACGCCCGCCGCTTTGTTGACTATGCGCCCGGCCGCGCCCCGGCCCCCCGCGTCGCCCGTGACGGGGCGGCCTTCCTGGTCGGTGGTCCCGCCGGACAGGTTGCCGCGGCCCATCGGCTGCATGCCCGGAGGACCGTTCTGGCTGCCATTGCGCATCATGCCGGTCAGAAAGGCCATTTCTTCGGCGCTGGCGCCGCCGGCTTGTTCTGATGGTTGCCCTTGCCGCCCTGGCTGGCCGCGTTGGGCTTGTTCATTGATCAGGTTGATCAGATCGGAAAGGGTGTCCACGGACCTGGCCTCGGTGCCGTCTGTCACGGCGTCGGTTTGGGGTTTGGCCAAAAGAGCCCGGGCCTCTTGCATGGCGGCGGCGGCTTGATCGAACGGCGGATCCAGCGCCGGCAATGGAGTGGCCTGGTGAATGAGGGCCAGGGCCTGGCCCAGGTTATCCTGCGTGGCGGCGAGCGCTCCGGCCTGCTCCTTGTAATCGGGGGTGATGTCTTTGCTCCATTCCAGCACGCCCGTCTGGTCGCGCAGGGTGGACTCCTTTTCGCGCAGGCGCAGCAGCGCGATCAATTGCCGGGTCAGGTCCAGCGGCGGCTGGCCGTTGCCGGACTGCGACTGGCCGCCTGGGTCCGGTTTTGGTTGGAGGTCGTCGGCCCATTTCTGAAAGCGCGCGGACCAAGCGGCCAAATTCACCGAGGATTGGACGGCGACATTGCTTTGGATCAGGCCTCCTATCCGGTCCAATTCATCGGAAGTGTGGGAATCCTTCATGTCCTGGCTGACTTTTCCGTAATTGGGCTTTTGGGTGCGCTCATAAAAGCGGCTGATCTCGGCCTGCAACGCCGCCGACTCATCATGGGCGCCGCCCTGGCGCTTGACGAAGGCCGTGTTGAGCCGTTGGAATTTCTCCGGCAATTCGCGCGGCGGCAGGCCGATGGTGTCGGCCAGGTTGGTGGTCAACTGGCCGCTCAAGCCAGTTTCCTCCCCGCCGACCTTGCGCAAGCGTTCGGCCAGGGTGAGGGCCTGCAATTGATCCAGGTTCTGGTTGGCGTTTTGCTCCATTTTCCGAAGGGCCTCCAGGACTTCCTCCGCGCGTTTCTCCGCGTCCGCAAGCTCTTGTTCGAGCCTTTTGGCATTTTCCTCCCGCGCCTGGGCGTCCGGCGGCTGGGATGGAGGATTCCGCGCCTGTGGCGATTGGGAATTCCGCGGCTGGGATGGAGGGTTCGGGGATTGCGGCGATGGGGAATTCGGCCCGCCATTCCTCCCATTGGTTCCCTCCCTCCCCTCGTTCTGCGACTGGGGCGATGGGGAATTCTGATCCTGTGAAGAGGCGCTTTGCGGGGCCGGCCGGGACTTGGCATCCTGGGCGGCGGACATCATGGCGCGGGCGGCCTCCGGCATCTTGTCGGCGGACAACTCCTGCCATTGTTGCAAGGTCTGGCTCCATTGGCGGATGGTCTCTTCGGGAATAAGGGAGTTCTTCATGGCTTCCCGCACGGTGTCTTCGCCCTGGCGGCCCAATTCCGCCAGGCGTTGCGCGTTTTGCAGTTGCTCGTCATGGCTCTGGGTGAGGCGGGCGAAAGGTTGCTCGCCGGGCAATTCCTTGGAGGACTCTTTGACCTCGCGGGTGTCGGAGACGATTTTTTCCTGAAGCCGGGTGACGTCCTCGATCTGGGCCATGAGCGCCTCCAGATCCTGGCGCAACAATTCGGCGTGGGATTCCGGGCTGAGAACGCGGATGACATAAGAGGCGGTGTGGACGGGCTGGCGTTTGGGAAAGTAATCCTGCGCAAACCCCTGCAATTCCACCGTGGAGTCCGCCGGGATGTGATAGAGAGAGGGACTCCAAAGAAAAATGTCCTCCACCTTCTTTTGTTGTGGGGAAGTCATTTCGGCCTTGATCTCCGATAACAGGGTGTCCGGCTGCCCGGCCTCGGAAACAACGTCCCAGGCCAAACCCAGATCGCGCACGCCGAAATCATCCTGGGCCGCCTCGCGGATGCGCATCACGTCGGAAACCAAAATGGCGGTCGTCCGCGGCTGATCCGGCAGTTCGGGCTGCGGCGGCTGATCGCTTTCCTGCTGGAGGGCCAGCCGCCAGGGCGCGGCGTTGGTCAGACCCAATTGGTCGCGCCAATTGAAAACCAGCTCGTCCGCGGCCGCCGCTTCGGCGGGTTCGGTCGAAAAAGTCGGTCCTTTTACCGGGAGCGCCACCGGGTTTTGCCCGCCGTCTTGCATGGAGGCCGCGGCCAGCGGACGGCTGACCGTTCCGACAAAACTGACCCGGCTCCCCTCCAGCGCCCGGAACGTCCCGCCCTGCACCGGCTCGGACTGGTCGGGATACCGCAAATAATCCGGCCAGTGAATCGAGGCGGAAAGCTGCTGCAAGGAAGGCCGGTGGCTGGGCCGGATGGCCACCCGGGCCAGCGCGTCGCCCACCCGCACCTGCAATACGCCATTCTCCACCTGTCCCGGAATTTGCAGGCGAACTTGGCCCGACTGCGCGGCGGCCTGAATCCCGGCCCGCCGCCCGAACCCGGCAAAAACGCGGGACGGTTTCCAAAAGGAGCGGTAGCGGACCGTCCCGGAAATTTCAAACGGCTCGCCGTGCGGCACGATCAGTTCCGGTTGAAATCCGTCCAGGACGACGAGGGTGTAGCGCGGGACGCTGGCGCCCGGCTCGATCCAGCGCAACCAGGCGTTCCAACTGGCCTGGGGCAGCGCCAGGGAGGCGGCGAGCAGGCAGAGCGCCAGGGCCGCCGCCGTCCAACCGGAGTTTTTGGCCGGCCGCGCGTTGACGCTTTGGCGGAAATCGAATTCTTGCGCCTCCTCCGCCACCTGGGCGATGGCGGCTTGATAGAGGGCGGGGGAAAAATTGGACAGATGCTCCCGTTCGTTGGCCAGCTCCACGATGCCCAGCAGGCGGTCGCCCAGGCGCCGGTATTTCTTTTGCACCAGGGCGGCCAGCGCCCGCAGGTCGCGGCGGCGCCAGATCCAATGGCGCGCCCAGGCCAGCAGGGCCGCCGCGGCTCCGCCCAGTCCGCCCAGGAAAATGAAGGCCCGCAGCCAGACCGGCGTTTCCCAGAGCCGGTCGGAAATAAAAACCGCAAGCCAGGAAAAGAGGAGGCTGGCCGCGATGCCGCAGGCCGCCGTGGCGGTTTCGACGCGCCAGAGGCGCTGCGCGGCCTTTTCAAATTGCCCGCGCAACCCTTTGGGCAAATCCACCAGCGTATCGTGATTGTTTTGAGGCATGGCCCGTGCTTGGCACACACGAAGTTAGACGGAAAACTCCAAGGATTCAAGTTTTCAAAATTTCACAAGCTCCTGGCGAAAGTGGCGATCTCCTATTGTAACGCCAGGCCGGTAATGTAAGGTGAAAACCCCATAGCCGCCGAAGGGTTTTCCCCGCTATTCTCATGCGATGAATGATGATGACCTCCGGCCAACGGGAGGGCCGGGCGGCACAACCCTGCAAGGCCAAATGAATCCGCGCCTTGGATTCTCGCGGTCGAGGACGACCCCTGTTTGCATAACCAATGAAATCATCCGGCGGCTTGGCCCTTTTGTTCGATGGCCGCGGCAATGGTGTTGACATTCTGCAGGATTCCTTTGGCCGCCTCCGCGTCAGAAATCTTCAACCCGAAACTCTTGTCCAGGGCCACGACCAGTTGAAGGGCGTCCACCGAGTCCAGCCCCAGACCGCCCGGGCCAAACATCGGAATATCGTCGGCTATCTCTTCGGCGGTGATTTGAAGCATGAGGTTTTCAACCATCAAACGCTTGATCTGCAGTTTTAATTCCGGGTTGCTCATTAGAAGATGCCGCCGTCAATTTTGAGTGTCGAGCCTGTGATGTAGCCGGCTTCGCCGCAGGCCAAAAAACGGACCGCGGCCGCCACTTCGCCGGGCTGGCCGAACCGTCTCATGGGAATCCGCTCGATGGCTCGTTTGCGTTCCATCTCGTCCATCGCCAGCGTTGCGGTGTCCACGTATCCCGGGCAGACGGCGTTGACGGTGATGCCAATTCGGGCGACTTCCTTGGCCAGTGATTGGGTCAGCGCCAGCACCCCGGCCTTGGCCGCGGCGTAGTTTGTCTGGCCGGCGGGCGCGAGCAACGCGCTGAGCGAGGCGATATTGATGATGCGGCCCTGGCGCTGGGCGATCATCGTGGGAAGAACGGCCTGACAACCGTGAAAAACCCCATCCAAATTCAGGGCGAGAATTCGGCGCCACGAGTCCAAAGGCATGGTGGCGAGCAAGGCATCCTCGTGATGGCCGGCATTGTTCACCAGCACATCCAGTCGCTGGTGGCGGGCGAGAATTTCCGCCACAGCCGCCTTCCACGAATCCGGCCTGGTGACATCCAACGCAATCGCGCGGCAGCGGTCCGGACTTTCTTTGGCCAGTTTTTCGGCCTGTTCAAGGCGCGTGTGAATGCCCAGCCAGATTTGATTTTCCGCGGATTCCTGGAGGAACGAGCGCGCAATGGCTTGCCCCAGGCCGCCATTGGCGCCGGTGATTAAAATGACGCGCGGATTCATAAGGCAAGGCTGCCCGCTTTCAACGGCGACGACAAACCTGAAATCGAATGGCCAAGCCTGTGAAAGCGAACACCGACTGCCTGTTGGTTTGCGCCCACCAGGCTGACGTTGGCGGCCATGAATTTGCCGCCGGCGATCCAATCGCAAGCGGCCACGCATTGCCAGGCCGCCGCAGCCATCAAGCCTTCGCCCAATACCAGTTTTGGGCTGAGGCGCGGCCCGCTCCAATCCGCCCAGGCGCCGGCTTCAGCCGCATCGGCGCGCGGACTGTTATTCAGGCCGTCACACAGGATTTCAGCTTTGTTTTGAGGAGGCATCTGGGCTCGCATTTTTCTTGCGGCCAGCCTCCGGTTCACAAGCGCGGTGTAAGGATGGGGGTCGGTGATCGTTTCCAGTTCAACTCCCGGCGGCCATTCTGGATTCAGACTCAAGCAGAGGGCTCCCGCGCCGCCGCTGATGACGGCGCGGTGATCAAAATGCCAGAGGGCGTCGGCCGGCAGCCAGTTGATTTCCTCCGCGCCGATGACGAGGCAGGCATCAACCCGGCCCTCCAGGAGCCAGTCAATACCCAAGGCCAGTCCTTGCGAATAGGAGGAAGGGTCCCCCGCCAGGGTGCAAACCAGCGGTGTGTTTTCCAACAGGGCTGCGACATGGCTTGCCGGGGCGGCAAAAACTGTCTCGGGAAACAGCAAGGGGCTGGCGGTGGCCGCGTCTTGCAGCGTCTCCTGGAAAAAACGGAAGGAAAATTGGACGCAGCCGCACTGCAGGCAGACAATAATTCCGATTCGGGGATAAGCTCCCTGGCTGTTTCGAACGGACTTTACGGCCTCCAGCGCCGCCGCCGCCGCGTAATGGGTAATGGGACTGGTGCGCCGCAAACGGGGATGGGCCAGAAAGGACGGCCGGATTGCGGGGCTGGGAACGGGGCGCATCTTCAATGGTTTTTGCCAACCTGGACGCGTCAGGGGCTGGGCCGGCAGAGGCTCATTTTTTGCCAAGGCGTCCCGCAGGGCTTCCACAGTCCAACCCGCCGGGCTGACGCTGCCCAACCCCGATACGAAAACCCGGCTCATGGCCACCTCCGCAAAATCAAGGTGGCATTGACGCCGCCGAACCCAAACGAGTTGGAAAGCGCCACATTGACCGGAGCCTCTTCCGGTTTGGCGACAATCCGAAAGGAACAGGCCGGGTCGGGGGTTTCAAACGCGATTTCCGGCGGCAGCCATTGTTCGCGCAAACACATCAGGCAAACCACGGCTTCCACCGAACCCGCCCCACCCAGCAGATGTCCGATGCCGGCTTTGGTGGAGCTGACGGGCAGGCTGCCTGCGCGGCGGCCTGCCCAGCGGCTGATGGCTTTGGCCTCGGCTTGGTCATTCAAAGGCGTTCCCGTTCCGTGCGCGTTGATATAGCCAACTTCTTCAGCCGTGATTTGCGCGCTCGCGCAGGCCAGTTGCATCGCCTGCCAAGCCGCGTCTCCTTCCGGGTGCGGTTGTGTCAGATGGTGGCGATCCATGCTGGCGCCGTAGCCAATGATTTCTCCCAGAATCCCGGCGCCGCGTTTCCAGGCGGATTCGAAGGCTTCGAGGGTTATCACAGCGGCGCCTTCGCCCAGGGCCAATCCGTCTCGATGGGCGTCGAAAGGCCGGCAACGGGTTGGCGACATGACTTGCAATGAGTCGAAGCCGGAGAATCCCATTTGGCTGAGGGCATCATAACCGCCGGTCAAAACACGGTCGGCGTGTCCACGCCGGATCATTTCCCATGCCTCGCCCATGGCGCTGGTTCCGGAAGCGCAGGCATTGGATAGGATCGTGACCGGGCCGGCAAAGCCCAGAGCATCCGCCACCATGCGGGCCTGGCTCTGGGCCTGATAATGCAAAGCCCGGGTTGGCTGCATGGTTTGCCGGTTGGGCAGACTGACAGCCTGGCGAAAATAATCTTCCCCGAGCGACATGCCGCCGGCGGTGGTGCCCAAAACAACGGGCAAATTATCGGCGGGTTTCCAACCGGACTGCTGCCAGGCTTCCTCTGCCGCCAGCAACAACAGGATGCCGGCCCGATCCAGCCGTTTTTGCTGCCGTTGGGTCAATTGCATCGGCGGCAGGATTGACGGCAAATCCACCTGTGCCGCGGTTTTAACCCGCTGGCGGCTGACATCGAAGAGGGTAACGGGGCGAAATCCCGTTTTTCCGGAACGGAACGCGGCGGCGTTCTGTTTCCATCCCCGTCCCAGGGACGTGACAATCCCGGCGCCGGTGATCATCACGCGCGGCGGAGGCGATGGAGATGACTTTCTTGGAAACAGCATCGCCTTACTTCCTATTTCCGTTCACGCCCTGCGGCCAGAGGCGTTGCATGGTTGAAAAATAGCTCCATAACGGTCCGACGGCGCCCTTTTTTCGCAACCGCCCGATCAGGCTTGTGTAGGCGGGCGCCGGGTCGCCCACAATCCAGTTGGGCGCGCGCCGGGCAAATTCCGTGAGCTGGGCAAAGACCCCGTCAACCGAAAGACCGGGCGCCAGATAGTATGTGGGGGCGAGCAAATCCGTGTTCCGGCCGATGCAGCCTTCAGCCTGAGCCTGCTGATGCAGGCTCGTGCCTGGATAAATACGCATCCCCACCACGGCCATCATCACGGCGTTCTTGATCCGCAACGAAGCTTCAAATCCGCGCCGCAGGGTTTCCAGGGTTTCGCCGGGGCCGCCACTGATGAGGAAATGGCAGAAATCAATGTTCTCATGATTGGCGAGTTCGCTGGAATACAGGATGTCGTCGAAGGTGAACCCCTTCTGGTAGGCCGCCAGAACCTCATCGCAGAAACTGTCCGAACCAAACTCAATGTGCGCAAGCCCGGCCCGCTTCATCAGCTTCATCATCTCCGGCGTCAATCCCTGCGGGCGCAGAAAACAGCCCCAGGCCAGCTCCACGTTGCGGCGCAGAATGGCCTCGCAGATCTCACTGACGTGGCGATGGGAAGAATTGAAGACAGAATCCACCACAAACGCATAATGAGCGCCCAGCCGTTGCAGTTGCGCGAACTCGTCGGCGACACCATCCGCGGAGTGATGGCGGTGATGTTTGCCTTCAATGAGCGGATAGGTGCAATAACAACAGTGGCAGGCGCATCCGCGCTGAGTCTGGACATTCATCATCCCGCTGGCGCGCAGGTAATACTCCGCGATGGGTGCCGGGCGGTCGCCGTCTTCCAAGGCTCTTGTGCCCGGGCTGACGGCCGGCGGGTTGATGACCACATTCCCGTTTTCGCGGCAAACCAGGCCGGGGATGCCGGAAAAGCCGCGGCCGTTGTTGAGGGCGTCAAGCAAAGAAACAAAACCCGTCTCGCCCTCGCCGCAGATGCCATAATCCGCGCCGGACAATTCCAGCAGTTGCCGGGGAAAAATGCTGAACCCGCTCCCGCCCGCCACCACCGGGCATTTTATTTTCCGCCGGATCGTTTCACCCAGCCAGGAAAGGTTGTCAAAAAAGGTTTCCCGTTTGCGGATGATGACATCGTCAATGTTGCGGATGGAAATGCCAACGGCATCGGGTTGGTAACGGGCCAAAACAGCTTCGATGCTTTCCCCGCCGGCCAGGCTGTCGGCCCAGAGGGTTTGGTGGCCGGCCCGGCGCAGGGCGGAGTTCAAATAGGCCAGCCCCAGCGGAAACACCGGGTCGGGCGTGGCGCAGCGATTGTTGCTGATCAGGAGAACTTTGCCGCCCATGACACTCCTATCTGGCCATGGCCGCTTCCGGTCGGGTGATGGTTTCCGCCCCGCCTTGGCGGCAGAAAGCCGCCAGACTTTCTTCCGATGGCATGAGATCTTCCGCCGTCAGAGCCTCCATGACCCTGGCTTCATCCATGATGAAACGATTCCTCCGGTAAATGGCATAGGCTTCCTGAAACGGTCGCGGCGTCATGTTGATCGTCACCAAGTTGGCTCCCGCCCGCAGTCCCCGCCGGTAGCCATTTCCATTTGCGCCTCGCGCCAGATTCAAGGCGCTGACCGCCGGAATGACCCAATGAAGACGCATCAGGCGCAAGGCGGCCATGCAATTTAAAGCAGTTTCCACATCACTGGGTTGCGCGTCAGCCAGGGGAGTGTCGCTGCCGGGAACAAAGGGGCTGACACTGCAGCCGCGCAAGGGCAACCGGTTCGCCAGCCGGTGGTTCTCCAGCAAATGGGACACATCCTGTCCCGGCAGCCCGGCAATGAAGCCGGAACTGACGTGCCAGCCCTGGTCGGCCAGCCAGCGAATATGTTTGACTCGCTCGCTTAATGAGCCGGGAGCTTGCTTCCGCTGATATTCCAGCGCGTCGGCCGTTTCGTATTTCAGAATGTAAAAGGACGCGCCCGCCTCTTTCAGCTCCCGGTAAATGGGGTAGTCGTGCGTGCCCAGGCCAACGCTGATCCCGAGCCGGGTTTCGCGGCGCAGGATTTGGATCAGAGGCAAGACCACCTCGCGCGCCGCCACCGGATCCTCGCCGCTTTGGATATTGATGTCCGTCACCGTCTCGGGCCGGTGATGAATGAGAGTTTCGGCCAAGTCCTCGAAATCAGCCCGCGCGCGGGACAGGTCGCGGTTGTCGCGGCGCATGCCGCAGTAATGACAATTCTCCCGGCAATAATTGGAAACTTCCACCACCGCGCGGACAAATACGCGCCCGCCAAAGAGTTTTCGGGTGGCACAGGCCGCCTGTTCATGCAAGGCGGTTTGGTCTGCTCCCGATGCGGTCAAATCCATCGCTGTTGGGAAATAACCCATGCGCGCCCATGGTAGCTGGCGCGGTGTCTGCTTCGCAAGCGCAACGTGCATTTCGCTCGTGCATTTCGCTTTGGTTTTCCCCGGTCATCCATTAGACTGGCGTTGTGGATCGGCTGGAAAATCATGTCGCCGTTATTCCTTGTTTGAACGAGGCGCAAACCATCGCTCCCTTGATTCATTCGGTTTGCCGCCACATCCCCAACGTCGTGGTCGTGGATGACGGTTCGAGGGACAACACGGCCAAACTGGCGGCGAAGGCCGGCGCCAGGGTCGTTTCCCATCCCCGAAATCTCGGAAAGGGGGCGGCCGTGAAGACGGGTTTGACCACGGCGATGCGGAAAGGATTCGACCGGGCCTTGCTCATGGACGGCGACGGACAACATCAAGCCGGCGACATTCCCGCGTTTGTCCAAAAAGCGGAAGCGACCCGGGCCGCGCTGGTGATCGGCAACCGCATGCAGGATGCCATGTCCATTCCCTGGTTGCGGCGGCAGGCCAACCGCTGGATGAGTTGGCAGATCTCGCGCCGGGTTGGGGAGAATCTGCCCGACACCCAATGCGGCTTCCGTCTGGTGGACTTGAAAATCTGGGCGGCGTTGCCCTGCCACACCCGTCACTTTGAAATGGAGTCGGAGATGCTGATCGCCTTTCTTGACGCGGGCTGCCGTGTTGATTTTGTTCCGATCAAAGTGATTGGCCGGGCCGCGCACAGTCATATAAATCCGTTGACCGATACTTGGCGATGGTGCAAGTGGTGGCGCAGTCTTCCCGCCGGCGAGAGAATCCCGGATTCCTCTTCTTCCCGGGGCTGCCTGGAGAATAACATTTTCAAATGGCATGAACTCCGTCTCCGGCCGATTCAATCCAGCGAGTAGTGGCTCCCGCCGTTTGCGGACGTGGGGCATCAAGCTAATCCGGTTGGTGCTGGCCGGCGTTTTGCTGGGTTTTTGTTACAAGGAGGCCGTCCCCAGACTTTACCACCCCGAATCCAGGGCCGGATTCTGGGTGGGCAGCGTTCATGGCTTCTTGATGCCAGTGGCTTTGCCCGATCTGCTGGCGGGCGAGGACGTGCCGATCTTTGCCGCCAATAACACGGGCCGCAATTACAAGCTCGGTTATATCGCGGGCATCAATCTTTGCGGCTTGCTTTTCTTTGGCATGGCCTTTCGTCCCCAAAAGGACAAAAATCCCGCGCCGGGCGGACCAGCCCCTTAATATATCCAGCCTCGGAACACTTCGATCACATCCACCCGCCCGCCCGCCCAGTAATGATTGCGCGGCAGGTGAAAGGTCTGTTCCGCGCGGCGATAAATCAACGGAGCCGGCTGGCCGGGCTGATTGGGATCGTAAGCGGCAAAGAGAATCTCCGCTTCCGTTTCCCGATGGCCAAACAACACCATGCCATGATTGATCGTCAACTGGGGAAAGCGCACCAGGTGGACAATGGGAATCGCTCTCTGGCCAAAGGATTCCAGCAACCGCGCCGAGACGTTTTTTTGGTGGCGCCGCGAAATTGGAAAAACCATCCGCCAATGGCTGCGCAACGCATAAGACTGCCAAGCCCCGCCGCACTCCGCTTTGAGCAGCGATTCCTGAGCCAGGCTGAAGGCGCGCAGGCCGTCGTAGCCCGGGAAGACGATCTTGTCCGGTTCCCGGCTTGGCTGCCGTGGGCTGCGGCCAACTACTTGCCGGATGAGCCGGCGATACGAATTCGCCGCGACCGGAGGACGATGGCCCTCAAACCGGGCGTGATAGAAGAACTGGCGCGCGCTTCGGACCATGACAAAGCAGCGATGGGTATATTGCGGCGGGGGATTGTTTTTCTGCGTCGCCATGGAACCGGTGGCCGGATCCAGCCGGTATTCCCAGACCAGTTCGTTGGCGAACGAAAAGGTGTCCCGTTCAAAATCAAACGGTCGCGCTGGCTCGGCGGGCGGCAAAATCATGCTTGCGCCGCAAGGTAGCGTTGCGATACGAAACTGTAAATGCTTTACGAGCGCTGGCGGCAAATCGTCCGGGAACGAGGCGGGGAATGCGCCTTGCGTGAACTTTCTTCCGGCCGCCAGTGGACTTTCGCCGAAATGGCGCGCCTGGCGGAAGGCGCTCCAGCGGCCTCCCAGCCGATGGCTTTTCCCCGCGGCCACGACGCCGGGTTCGTCTTTGCGGTCTTGCAGGCTTGGCGTTCCAAAGCCGTCGTCTGCCCCCTGGAGGCTGACCAAACATCCCCGCCGGCCGTGAGCCTGCCGCCGGCCCGCTGCGTCCATTTGAAAACCACCTCCGCCACGACAGGCGCTCCCCGCTTCGTCGCCTTCACGGCGGAACAACTGGCGGCGGACGCGGAGAATATCGTGGCCACCATGGGATTGCGTCCGGATTGGCCCAACGTGGCCGCCATCTCCCTGGCGCATTCTTACGGCTTCTCCAATCTGGTTTTGCCGCTCCTGCTGCACGGCATTCCGCTTGTCATCGCGCCTTCGCCTTTGCCGGAAATTTTCCGGCAGGCGATAGACCGCGCCAAAATCCCGGAGCTGACCCTGCCAGCCGTGCCGGCCTTGTGGCGGGCCTGGCACGCCGCCGGGGTCATTCCAGCCAATGTTCGCCTGGCCATATCCGCGGGAGCTCCCTTGCCGCTGGCGCTGGAAGCCGGGGTTTTTTCCGCCACCGGAATCAAGATTCATAATTTTTACGGCTCCTCTGAATGCGGCGGCATTGCTTATGATGCAACTCCGGTTCCCCGCACGGAGGAAAACTGCGCCGGGAAAGCGATGCGAAATGTTGATTTGCAAATTGGAGAGGCTGGCTGCCTGGAAGTGCGCGGCAAGGCGGTTGGAGAAACTTACTGGCCAACGCCGTCCAGCGCCTTGAAGGCGGGCTGTTTTCAAACAAGTGACCTGGGGGAGATCATAAACGGCGAGGTTTGTCTTCGTGGCAGGCTCGCCGACCAGATCAATGTGGCGGGCCGGAAAGTATCCCCTGCCGTCATCGAACAAGCGTTGCTGGAGCACGGCCAGGTTGCCGAGTGCCTGGCCTTCGGCGTTCCCAGCGCCGATGCAGACCGCGCCGAAGTCATCGTGGCCTGCGTCGTGGCAAAGTCGCCGGTCAGTGGAGAAGAGTTGAAGCAGTTCTTATTGCGGAAGATTCCGGCCTGGCAAGTACCCCGCGAATGGTGGTTCGTGGACTCAGTGGCCGGCGACAACCGCGGCAAAATCTCCCGCGCGCAATGGCGGCAGGATTTTCTCAAATGGAAGCGGGCTGCCGATTGAGCCAACAGCGGGACTGAGCTTCCCGCACTCCAAATTGGCTGCGCTCAATCCTGTCTATTTGGCTGGCTCGAAACCGGCCAATGTCAGGCCGGCGGTCAATACTAAGCGATCCTGGACATGGATTTGCGCCCGGGCCTGAACCAGGCCCGCCAGCCGGCCAACGATAACGGCTTGAACTCTCATCGTTTCCCCCGGACACAGTGTCCCGGGGATTTTCACCGCGCTTAAGGCAGCCAATTTCAAGTTTCGCAAGGGCGGGATGGATGGATCGCTCTGGGCGACGATTCCCGCCAGTTGCGCCGCTGCTTCCACCAGCAGCACGCCGGGAAAAATCGGTTCGCCGGGAAAGTGCCCGCGAAGAAACGGTTCGTCGCCGCGCACACGATATGCGCCAACACCTTCCTTGCCGGGCGTCAGGCTGATCAGCCGGTCAATGAAACGGAACTCCGGGCCGTGCGGCAAAGTGCGCAAAGCGGTTTCGAGCATGTCGGACGGAGAATTCACTGCCGGAGCGGTTCCACCACGGTGAAATTCGCATCGAAATTGGTTTCAAACAAGCTCGCGTTGATGGGCGGGTTGATGATCCCGTTGGTGAAATCGTTGCGCATGCTGGAGCCATCGCTGAATTTCAGTTCGGTCGAAGCGGGCGAAAAATCGTTGGTGTGGACAGCAACCGAAATTTCACTCATGAACTTGCGGGCGGCCTGGCTCCTGGGCTGCAATCTCGCCTGAACAATGTCGTTGGTCTGGACGACCGACAGCAACTGGAAGCGCGAATCCAAATCCGCGCGGCTGCGCGGAAAACTGGCGTCCAACAAGGCCAGCGCATCGCGCCAGGGGCCGGTTTGATTGCCGGTGAGCGGATATTTCTCCGCTCGCTTGAGCCTCGGATAAATGATGAATAATTGGTCCGGCTGCCGCAGCGCGATGGTCTGCGCCGGTTGTCCCAATTCCCATCGGAAATGGTTCGGCATGGCCACCCAGACCTTGCCGGTGGAAACCAGCGGTTGCGAAAGCGTTTTCAAGGCGCGGGTTTCGACGACATCTGCCGACCAGGTGTGGAGGTTCGTCTGGGCGGCAATCCACTGGTCCAAGAACTTCCCGGATTGGGCCTGCGCAGTCATGGCAGCCAGACTGAATGCGAGGCAAAGCCAGGCAACCGGGAAATGGGATTGAGGTTTCATGGGAGCGATTGAACACCGGAAGAATCCGCCGCGGACGGCGCCGGCCAGATGGGAACAAAATGAAACCATTGGTCGGCATGTTGCCGAATTTCCGGTTCAAATGCACGCATGATTTCCTGCGTAAGCCTGCCACGCGCCTCCCGGTTGCCCAAGGACTGGCGGTCGTATTCAAACTCGGCCAGCAGACGGGCTTCATATTCCTGGTTTTTCCGCACGATGGTCACGCCCACGAGGGCGCAACCGGTGGCCCGGGCGAGTTCCGACGCCGCCAACGAGGCTGGAAAGGGCCGCCCGAACAGTGTTACCGTCGCTGACTTGACGCCCGGCGGCCGGTCCATCAACAGCGCGACAGTGGCGCCGTCCTGCAATCGCTTGATGATTTCCACAAAGGCAAACCCGTCGCCGCCCACCACAATGGTCTCGATGCCCCAGCGCGCCCGCGATTGGCGGCGCAATTCCGTGAAACCCCGCCCCGGTTCCGCTTGGGTGATGGTGATAAGCTTGACTCCGCGTTGCACGAGGAGCGGTCCGCCAATTTCCCAGTTGCCCAAATGCGGAGTCAGCAGCAGCACTCCGCGCCCGCGCTGCCGGGCTTTTTCATAGACGGCCCATTCGGAATCTGTTGTCAGGCATGGGTTGACTCCGATGCCGCCTTCGTACCGCCACAGGTCTTTCATCTTGACTGCGAACTGCCGGAAAAGCCGGTGCGCCGCCTTTTCGGCCGCGCCCCGATCGCAACTCAACACGGGGAGCAGATTCTGAACGACGATCTCCCGCCGCCGGGGGTGAAGGCGGTAATAAATTTCCGCCCCAATCAAACAAAGTGGCTCCAGCAGCGCCCCGGGGAGGATTCGCACGACCCTCAAACCCAACCGCCACACTGCGGCGGAATAAAATCTTGAGGGAGCAGCCGCTTTGCTGGCGGTGGCCGGTTGATTGTTCCTTTGCAGACAACTCCACCAAGCCGGAAGCAGGCAGACGGCAATCAACATATTTGCGGCGATGCCGGCCGCGCAGACCTTGCCCAAGCCGGCCATGCCCGCGTTGCCCGACCACGCCAAAGACCCGAACCCGGCAATGGCGGTTCCGCCGCACAGCAGCAGAGCGCGTCCAATGGATCGGCGCACCGCGCCGAGGTCGCCGCCGTGACGCCGCAAAGCCAGTTGCATGAAGATGCTGTAGTCTATGCCTGTTCCCAATATCAGGGGCACAGCCATCAGGTTGAGCAGATTCCACGACCAGCCCGCCAGCGACATTGTGACCAGCAGGCAAAGGCCGCTCAAGAGCAAGGCGGCCAGCCCCAGCAGCACTTCCGCCAGCCGGCGAAAAGCCAGCCACAACGAACCCAGGACCAGCGCCATCATCGGCGTCACCACCAGCCACATCCGGCTCTGCACACGCTCCAGCGTGGCGCCTCCCAGCAATCCCCAACTGGACAGCAAGATTTTTTTCTCCTCCAACCGGCCGGAAAGTTCCGCGAGCGCGGCGCCGGACACCGCATTGGTTGCCGGATAGACCAAACCCATGACAAACCACTCATTGCCGGAACGGGCGACAAATCTTTTTAGCAACCATTGGCTCAGGTCGTTGGTCGGCCAAAACACGTCCCGGCAATTGCCCGCCCGCGTCCAGGTTCGCAGCAACTCATCCGTCAGAAACAGGGCGTTGGTTTGGAAACCTTCCTCCACGGCGGCGGCGCGCAACCTGGGGCCTTGGACTCCGAGCGCCGCGGCCGCGGCGCGGTTGGCCTGCTGATATTCCACCCGCGGCCACATCAGCGTCGGCAGCAAATAACCGCCAATGGTCCGGTTTGAAACCGCCTGCCGCAAAATGCCTTCGGCCCGCGAGAGGATGTCAAACACTTCCGGTTCGCCATGGCCGGAAATGATCACCCACAGCGGATCTTGGGGAATGCCGGCGGCCGCGGTCATTTCCTCCAACGCGGCCTCCGCTTCGCTGTGCCGCGGCTGGAGCGCGTTGGCCGATCTGTCCAGCGGGGGAAGATGAAATGACAAAGCCAGACCGGCGCAAGCCGCCAGAATGAAGGTGAAAATCACCGCCCGCCGGCTGCAGGCGCGATCAGCCGGGCTGCTTGCGACAGGGGTGTTTTCGCGCGGCGGCATAAAATAAGACCGCCACGGCTGACGCGGCTGATTTGCGCCGGACTTCCATCGCCCCGGGAACAGCGGCGGCAGATAAACCAGCACCATGACCAATGCCGCCAGCGCCACGCCGATGGCCACCAGCGTGCCCAGTTGGGCCAGCCCCGGCAGCCCGCCCAAATTCAGCGCCAGAAAGGCGCTGATGGTGGTAATGGCCGCCCAAAGAATGCTGGGGGAGATGGCGCGCCGGACTTCCGAAATGCTCCATTGCGGGTGGGACAGCGCTTCCTGATAATGAACCACGGCATAATCCACCGCCAACCCCAGCAGCACGGCGGCAAACCCCAGGCTCAGGACGCTGATGGTTCCCAGGATGAGGCTTCCCGCCGCG
>JBEKIA010000022.1:0-27238 GCA_050011995.1 Verrucomicrobiota bacterium | reverse complement strand
GATTTGAGTTGGCTTCGCTGGACCGCGTCCACGGAAAAGAGTGTAAAGCACCGAAGGATCAGAAGCGGTTGATACAGGAACTCGAGTTGGGTCTGTGGCGCCAAGCTTCGGAACGATAAGTGATTGGCCGCACTTTGGACACTGGACGGACATTCCCGCGCCCGCTTCATCAATCACGATATGCGTGCAGCAATTGGTGCAATTGAATGTTATGTTCATAGCTTACGCCAGTTTCCGTGATTTTTGGCCGTTAAAAGCTTCCTTCGCAGCCAGACGTGCGGTTAAAGCACAGTGTCGCAATGCAATTTGCATAATCCGAATCTGGCTATTCTGTCGCAATAAGCAGGCAGACGCAGCCCGTTTCACAGCGGCAACCTTCGTGAGGCAATACTGGAGCGGCGTCGATAGGATATATTCTGCCACTATCTGTGCGACAAGTGGAACATGCGCCTGGTGAAACCAATACTTTGACCCGGCTGATGCCAGCCTGTTTCATTTCTTGAAGTCTGTCGGCAGCCAGCGCCAAAAGAGTTTCTTGTTGAGCTTGCCACTTTGCTTCTTGCTCAGACTCTTGAAATTTCTCAGCAATAAGCGCGCCTCTTGAGGTCCAAATAAAAAAGTCTTTGCCATGAAATAGTTGAGCCATCCCGGCGGGATCGGCGTTGACAAGCCGTTTTGCCAAAGTCTCCTTTGAGCCGGAATGAGCAATCTTCATCGCCGTTGCCATTGACTTCAGATTGCTGCTTGATTTAGTCTGCAAAAGTCGCACCGTATCTGAATTGCATTCCTGCAGCAGACCGTCACTAACTAATCGATCAACGACGGCGCTAGGAGGGTCATCCAAAGCATTTGCCGACTTTTCTATCGAACATAGATCAGGCACCTGGCTAGGGGAACCAAAGTGCGACAGCAAGTGTAGTTCTGCTCTTTTTGTCGGGATGGATGAAGCTGCGAGAAAAGCTTGGATTTGTTTGGTAGCGTTGCCGTCCGAATCCTCAGGGAACACAAGTGTTATCAGCCGCTGGCAATGAGGACACGGGATTGATTCCCCCACGCCGTTAGCGGGAAATTCTATGCCGCCGCGGCAGGATTCACAATGGTTCTCGAAATAAATATTCACGATGGATCACGATTTCACCGCGATGGCGCGGTTGGTTTCACGTCAGATTGCTACATCATGCAGCTGAGTTTAGGTAAGCTGCGCCAGAAGTAAAGGATTTTGGCCGGGTCTTCGATGCCCGCGCTGCCTTTCATGGTCGCGCCTCCGGCGGGAGCAGGCTCAACACGAAATCGTAAATGGTTTGGGCGTGCTGAAGTGCTTCGTCAAATTCTTCGCGGGACGGCATGGGTTCGTATGAGCCGCCGGGATAGCGAAACGCGGAGACGTAAGGCGTGAGAATTTCAGAGGCTTTTTCAAAGGCCTCAAAACCTCTGTCCAAGGCCGCCGCTTGAATTGCCAATGCGCGGAGGTTGTGGGTCTTTGCAAAAGGTTCGTCGCGCCATTGCAAAAAGGCCTTCACAGCCTTTTCGCCGGCCTGCTGGCAGTGGTAAATGGCCACGTCCAACGGCGCCTCTTCGGCGGCAGCGAGGATGAGAGCTGCGCGCAAATCCTGGTGCGCGCGGGTCAGCCAGTCCTTAACCAGTTCCAAGCCGGCCTCATCCATATAGCTTTCGGCCCTGATTCAGGACTTGATGAAACAAGGAGGCGCGAAGGTGTTTGTAGCGGTTCACTTCTTTCCGCGTTCGCACCAACACGTCGGCGGGCACGGCCAAGCGGCCCAAACATTTTTGGGCGCGCTGCTCGCGCCGGATGGGGCGCTCGTCGCTACTCGGCACGATGACCATCAAGTCCACATCGCTGTCTTCGGTGGGCGTGCCCCAGGCGTGCGAGCCGAACAGCCAGATTTGCTCCGGCTGAAACTCGGATTTCAGTCGCTCGACGGCTTGTTCCAATAGGCCGGGCTGAATGGTCTTCACGGCAACAAGGTTAGCATCCCGGCCGCAGATTTGAAAGTCCAAGTTCGCCGCATCGGGCGGGGGGGCATGTGATTGCTTGGGTGGCGGCTTCCGGTTCTTAATCTTAATCTTGCTCTTGATCTTAATCCCAATTCGATGCCGGCGGGTTTCATCAAAGCCAATTCCGATGATCGGCTGCACGAAGGAGATTAAGATTATGATTAAGATTGGGAGAGGATGCCCAGAAAAGTGAAATGCGCCGGGCGGGGGCGGTGATTTTGGCGGCTCATAGCTCGTCGGCAAAGGCCTTGACGAAGGAATCAAACCAGTTCAGCGGCACCGGCTGGGTCAGTTCCCGCGAGCGTTTGAAGTCCGTCTCAAAAAGCTCCTGCTTCAGGCGCTCCACCGTGGCCGGGTCGGAAAAGGCCACGTCCAGTTCCTGGCCGACATGCAGGCTCATCTTGTTGAAATTGGCCGATCCCAGACAAGCCCAGCCGTCGTAAATCGCCGCCTTGACGTGCGTCATCCCCGGATACACATAGACGCGCGCGCCGTTTTCGATCAGCTCGTTTCCCGTCACCTCGTCGCTGGTTTGCATGATGCCGCTGTCGTTTTCCGCCGGGAAAATGACCCGCACGTCCACCCCGCGCCGCCGCGCCTGGATGAGGGCGCGCAGCATCGTGTTGTCATCGAAATAAGCGTTCTCGATGTAAATGTAACTTTTGGCCCGGTTAATCGCCTCCAGTTGGGCGTGGTAAATCTCCGCCTGGAAGGTCGCCGTGCGCAGGGGCCGGATGTCAATGCCGTCCGGCATCCGGTTCCGGCCGGGGGCGGCCGGCTCGAAGAGCATGACCCAGGCGTAGGAGAAATCGCCCAGCGGTCCCGCGTGCGCCCAGGCCTTGCGGTAACTCTTTTCCAGCCGGCCCACCACCGGGCCGGTCAGGCCGACCATCAGGTCGTGCCATTCGTAGCGGTACTGGCGTCCGATGTTCATGCCGCCGAGGTAGGCCTGGCGTCCGTCAATAATAAACAATTTGCGGTGGTCCACCGTCAGCCAGGGATTGGCCGAGGCCCGCGCCTGCACCTGGGAACCGGAGGTCAAATACCCCTGCATGCCGGCCGGGCGCTGGAAACCCTCCTCCGGCGCCGCGGCCCGCGGCGCGTTCCCCGCGAAGAGCGAGCCGGCGTCATCCATCAGCACCCGCACCTTCACCTCCGCGGAGCGCTTCTTCAGCAGGTCCGCGATTTTGACGGCGTAATCGTCATTGTCAAATATAAACACCTGCGCGTCCACGCCGCGGGCCGCGCCTTCCACCGACTGGATCAGCGCCGGGAAAAACTTTGCGCCGTCAATCAACAATTCGACCTTCCCCTGGTATCGCCGCGCCGACACCATCCGGTCGAGGTCCTTTTCCCACGCCGCCAGGTCCATGCCCGGTCCGGTGGACAGGGCAGGGGGCGGGCCGCCGGGGCTTTCCGGGCCGGAGGCGATGGCGGCGGCGCCCGAAGTGCCCAGATGCCAGAAGCCGCGCGCCAGGAGCGTGCCGGGATTCTTGACGGCGGTGACCAACAGACTGCGGATGAGCAGCGAATTCAACGCCCGCACGGCGAAGGCGGCGGGCAATTCCTGCGTCTCCGGGTCTCCCGGATAAGCCAGGAAGACGACCAGGCGCTGGCGCAAATCCATAAAAACAAAGCCCGGATTTTCCCCCGTCACGAACAAAAACTGCCATTGGCTCCGGTCCAGATTGAGCACGCCGGTCTCCAGCAAATGGATGGCGAGCCGCGAGAAATCCGTGTCATTGAAAGTCTGGTCCACGACGATCTCCGGGGGTTTGTTTTCCAATTTCACCTCGCTGACTTTGCCCGTCTGGTCCCGGAAGATGACGATTTCCTCGTTCTCGGCCAGCAGCAGCGCGCCGTGCCCCGGCGCGGCGGGCGCCAGGCCGGAAAAAATTCGTTGCAGCAACTGCTTCCATTGCGGCGCGTCGCGGAGGGCGACTTGGTTGTTTCTGTTGACGGCGGCCCGGCGCGCGGCGGGTTTTTCAGTCTCGAAAGTCAGCACGGCGAACCGCTGCTGATAATTGGTCCCGCCGGCTTCCACCGGGGGCCAATTGGCGTGGGCGTAAGCGTCCTTGCCGCGGAGCGGGATGCGGATTTCCAGGTTCGTGTCCGCGCGATACGCCGCCAGGTTGGTCAGGCTGGCCGGCTGCATCTCCTCCAGGTAACGGACGCGGGGGCTGGGCGAGGCGCACCCGGCGAGCAGCGCCAGCAGCAGCCAGCCGCCCGGGCCTCGGAAGACGGAGCAGAAAATGGGAAGGCGGAAGAGTCCCGACAGGCCGGGATTCTTCGTCGCGCCGCCATCCAGCCCATTGTGCCTTGTTGTCACGCGCAAAGGTTAGTATGTAAGCTCTCGTTGTCAAGGGAAAAATGCGGATTTCTGCATCGCCCTTGTCGTTGGTTCAGAACCCGGTTGAAAAGAAACCCGTAACCTGCCGAAAGGGGGGATGGTCTTTATAGGAAGCAGCACCCGTGAAGCGCGCACCCCGGGTGTGTTCTTTGCGGGGCTGGGAAGTTGACAACGAAACGCAATCCGGAGAAATGCATGAGAATGACTTGAAGTGCCGCTGATAAAGGCAAAGCGACGCTTAACTCGACTTGCTCCTAATCTGTACGCAGGAGGGAGATGAGATTAAGATTAGGATTAGGAGCAAGATTAAGAGGGGAACCCAAAAATGTGAAATGCACCCGTCGCGGGCCTGCTCGGAGTTTCCGTCGTGACACCGCGCGAATTTCTGCGAGAATTGAGAAAGTAAATATGAAGGCTATCAACGGCAAAGTTGATGCCGGCTCAATAAAGCATGCCGCGGGCCGGTGAACGATCTGCCGGGACAGTGGCAGCGGGGGCAGGGAGGAGAACAAAGGAAAAAACTCTGTGCCCTACCGTTGCCTGGTTTCCCGCCTTTAATGCCGCATTGCGTTTTTCGCGTTTTTCCCTTGACGTTCCTGGCTTATATGCTAAACTTGCCATCGTATGGTAAGGATCGCATGGCCGGATGGCAGCGCCTGGGACGGGGTCCCCGGATGCCCGCCGCTGCGCCGTCCACCCACCGGGGCCGCAGGGTCCGCCGGCAAAGGAGCGTTCCACTTTATCGTTAAAGTTCTTGAGTCCGATCCAAGCAAATCCAACCTTAGAACCACCCCCCTTTTCTGAACGCCGGGCTGGCGCAGCCGGCTTCCATGTTGCGAAAGGAGCCATCCCTATCAAGGTCAATCAAGGTCAATCAAGGCAAATCAAGGGAGAGGCAGGAATCCGGGTTTGCCAACCGCGTTCCTCAAGCCCATTGTCTCCCGGTGTCGAAAGAGCGCGGATTTCTTATGAATGCCGATCTGGCAATGAATGAGCCGGCCGAGCCGGAGGCGGATGCGTGGATTTCAAAATTCCTGCGGCATCTGCTGACGGAAAAGGAGGCCTCGGTTTATACGGAAAGGAATTACCGGCAGGCGCTGCTGGAGTTCTCCGGCTGGTTCCGCCGCCAGCGCCAGACGCCGCCCGATTGGAACGCCCTGCGCCGGGATGATTTTCGGGATTATCTCCGCTTCCTGGGCCGCAGCCAGTTGAGCCGCGCCGCCGTGCAACTCCGGTTCTCCGCCTTGCGCTCGTTTTACAAGTTCCTCATCCGCCGCGGAGCCGCCGCCGTTTCGCCCATCCGCAAGCTCTCTCTCCCCGCCAGGGAAAAACGGCTGCCGCGCTTTTTGACGGTGGCGCAACTGGAAGACCTGCTGCGGGCGCCCGGCCAGGAGTTGAAGCGCGCCGCGGCCGTGAACCCGAAGGCGGAGGCCGGCGCGTATTTTCGCGACGCCGCCATGTTGGAGGTGATTTACTCGTGCGGCCTGCGCGTGAGCGAATTGTGCCAGCTCCGCGCGGAGGACGTGGACTGGCCCGGCCAGTTGGCGCGGGTGCGCGGCAAGGGGAAAAAGGAGCGGCTTGTGCCCATCGGCGCTCCGGCGCTGGAAGCCATTCGCGCCTATTGGAAACACCGCCATTATGAGCCGGCCGGAGCCATGCCGGTTTTCCTCGCCCGCCCGCGCCAGGTTTCGGCGCTCACCCCGCGCACGGTGCAATTGCGCTTGAAAAAATATCTGCGCGCCGCCGGGCTGGATCCAAAAATCACGCCGCACAAGTTGCGGCACAGCTTCGCCACGCACCTGCTGGACGCGGGGGCCGATTTGCGCAGCGTGCAGGAGTTGCTCGGCCATGCGCACCTGGTGACGACGCAGGTCTATACGCACCTGACCACCGAACGCCTCAAGCGCGCTTACGACAAGGCGCATCCCCGCGCGTGAAACGTCAAGTTAATCTTTGGGCAGGAAGGCGAAGCCGGCGGCGGCCACGACGAGGACGAAGGCGGCGAGGTGGTTCCAGCGGATGGGGGTCTTGAGATACAAAATGGCGAAGACGCTGAAGACGGCGAGGGTGATGATTTCCTGGGCGATTTTGAGTTGGACGGGCGACCAGACGTTGCTGCCCCAGCGGTTGGCCGGCACTTGCAGCACGTATTCGAAAAACGCGATGCCCCAACTGGCCAAAATCACCAGCCCCAGGGGGCGGTCCTTGAATTTCAAATGCCCGTACCAGGCGAAGGTCATGAAAATATTGGAGCATGTCAACATAACGAACGGCAGCCAGCGGGATTCGGTTAATGGAGTCATAATTCTATTGTGAGCCTCCCCAATGTCCCGCTCCGCCGAAGGCGGGATGACGACCTGGAAATTTGAGACGGCGCAGATGCGACTTGGTGTTGCGTTGAAAATCCGTCAGCGACCGGATGTCTTGCAAGGCAATCATGTCATTGAATTAAATGTTTTAACCATGCTGACACCAAAACCGAAACTGCGCAACCAGGATTTCTATAAAAAATCTGCTATGTCGTCAGCGCTGGGGCAGACCGGTTTTGAAGCCCGCGCGAACACAGGAAAAGGTTCATCCGGCCAGCCGCACGAGGGGCAGTCAATGGGATTCAGAAAAGACTGGGATTCAGAAAAGACTTGCCAGCGCACAGGAGTGGGCGCAAGTTTTATCCAAGCCTGTTGGAAAGAAGAATATGTTCATTTTTCTTCTAAGAAATAGCGATCTCCGGTGTCATAGAGAGTGAAAGGATGAACACTGTGTCCATCCGAAAGAAGATGACTTATGAAAGCGCGGATTATTTTTGCCCTGACAATTGCCGTTGTTGCCAGCACTTTCGCCCAACAGGTCCTGTATTGTTCCGGCACGGTGCGCTACCCATCCGGCGCGCCGGCGCCGGGGGTGCGCGTGGAATATTATCCGGGGCATCATCACGGGGCAGGCCCTTACGCCGAAGTCAGGACTGACGCAAAAGGGCGATACGAGATAATTGGGCAAAAGGACATGACCAATTACATGGGAAAAATTATTGAGACAAATTCCATTATGGCCCGCGATGTGGAAAAGAACCTCGCTGCGGTTCAGGAATTCCACATGATGACAACCAATGTTGATTTGGCTCTGCAACCAGCCGTCACCTTGTCGGGTTCGGTCAAGGATACCGAAGGCGCGCCGATTATTGGGGCAGAATTGGACCTTGGGTTCCTGGCCAGTCGCTCGGTTCACAAGTTGGAAGCGCAACGAACCAAGGTAAATGAATCGGGACAATTTTCCGTCTCCGCCCTGCCGCAGGGACTTGAATATGACATTTGGTACATAGCAGCCACAGGATATGGCTCCGGCAACGCACGGGTGGAAGCGAAAGACACTCAGACTAACCGCTACGAGTTTCCGACCTTTGTCCTCAAACGCGCCAACCTCAAAATTGCCGGACGGGTATTGAGTGAAGCCGGAAAACCGCTCGCCGAAGCGGAGGTTTATTTCATGGGCCAAGGGCAGCCGATGAACTCTGAGGACAAATGGTGGCATCAGCCGTGGTGCAATACGAAAACGGACAGCGAAGGAAAGTTTTCCTTTGATACAGTTTCCGACGGACCGCTTCGGGTTTATGCCGACTATCATGACCCGCATGACTGGACAATTTCCACGCATCTGGATGGCGGAATGCCAGCCCAAGCCGGGGATACGAATATCGTCATCCGGCTTCCCCCGCTGAACAAATAAAATTACCTACAGTTGCACAGGAATATTCCGTTGTTTCAAAGACTGTTTCACGTCGCCGACGGTGTAAGCGCCGCAATGGAAAATGCTCGCAGCGAGGACGGCGTCGGATTTGCCGTTCATATTCCCTAAAGTTTTTCCGTGGGTGTGAACGGCAGGCCGCGATCGCCGTTGAATAGCTTTTTCAACCGCCGGTCGCTGGAACTGCTGCGGCGCCGGAGGACGCCGGGCGCAACGAGCTTGCTGCTCTCGCGGCGGGCGCGCCGGCCTTTAAGCCAGTCTGCCCAACTGATGGAGCCTTCAATCGGAAGGCATGGGACTTTTGATTTTGAGTTCATCGGCTGCTTCTTTCACGAGTTGCACGCACTGTGGAAGGTTACGATATTCCGGCAGATTCGCAAGCTCCGCAGGCGCGGCATCTTTGTAGTTTCCAATCCAGATCAATTCCAAGCTCCGTCAGGAAGCGGTATATTCCGATGTCGCTCCGAATGGAGCTTGAAAATCCCTTTGTCTGAGTTCTACAAAGATGACGCACCTACGGTGCTGCAACGGCCGGCCTCAAATTATATTCACAACCTCACCGGAATATTCTTCCCGGCCAAAAACTTCTTCACATCCCCGACGGTGAATTCGCCGAAATGAAAAATGCTCGCGGCCAGGACGGCGTCGGCCTTGCCTTCCAGCAGCACCGCCGCCATGTGCTCCAGGCTTCCCGCACCGCCGCTGGCCACCACCGGCACGCCGACGGCCTCGCTAACCCGCCGGGTGATGACCAGGTCGAAGCCGGCCTTGGTCCCGTCGGCGTCAATACTATTCAAAACGATTTCCCCCGCGCCCAGCGAGACGGCCTTTTTGGCCCATTCCACCGCGTCCAGGCCGGTGGGCCGGCGTCCGCCGTGCGAAAAAACCGACCACTGGTCCGGCCCGGTCTTCTTGGCGTCAATGGAAACAACGACGCACTGGCTGCCGAATTTTTCCGCGCCCCGGGTGATGAGCGCGGGGTCGGCCAGGGCGGAGGAGTTGATGCTGGTTTTGTCCGCGCCGGCTTTAAGCATGGCATGCATGTCCGCGACGGAGCGGATGCCGCCGCCGACGGTCAGGGGCATGAAGCACTGGTCGGCGGCGCGTTCGATCACGGCGATCATGGAGGCGCGCCCGTGGGCGCTGGCGGTGATGTCGAAGAAGACCATTTCATCGGCCCCCTGCGCGTTGTAGCGGAGGGCGAGTTGGACGGGGTCGCCGACGTTGCGCAGTTCGCCGGCTTCGGCTTTGCCGAACTGGACGCCGCGGGTGACTTTCCCGTCATGCACGTCCAAACATGGAATGACGCGTTTTGCAAGCATGTCGCGCTCAGGCCGCTTTTTTGGTCTCGATAGTGACGCGGACGCGCGCGTTTAATGCTTTGGCGGCGCGGCGCAGCATGGCGAGGGAGTGTCCTTCATAGGCGGGCGATTCCAAGCGGCTGACCTGTTGCTGTGAAGTGTTGAGTTTTAGGGCCAGTTCTTTTTGGGACAATCCGGCCTGCTGGCGAAGAGCGGCGAGTTGCAACGACACCTCCCAGGCTTCGCCAGCGGCGTCAAAACGAGCTGCGAAGGCTGGATCTCGCAATTGCTTTGCCAGATAACGGTCAAAATTTGTATTTTTCATCGGCCAATTCTTTCCAGCCAGTCGAGCATCCGTTCGCGCGCGGTGTCGAGGTCGCGCGGCGGAATGGCCTGGCGATTGTTGCGGATGCCATGCACGGCCACGATGCGGCGGCCTTTCATAAAGAACCACAGTACGACAGTGTTCAGCTTGCCCACATGGCGGAGCTCATACAGGCCGTCACCAAGAGCCTTGGAAAGCGGCTCACGGTGATATTGCCGGTTCCGCAGTTTGGCCAACCCGGCCAGCACCGCTGCGAAATCACCCGGATCACCGGCCTTGAGATCATCAAGGAACTCGCGCACCGGGCAGCGCCCGGCATCCGTTTCATAAAACTCTGCCGTAAATTCCATAGAAATGCTACATCAATGTTGATGTCTGGCAGTCTTGAGGTTCATAGGTCACGCCGCCAAGGGGTTGCCAGGAAAGCTCACCGCGCGGGCATGGAATCCTTCCGGAGGGAATGATAGCTGTGGCAGGTGGAACAATTCTCCGGGACGCCCCCCTTGGGACTGTGGCATTGCACACAGACCTCCTTGGAGGGAAGCAGAACATCGGAGGTCTTGCGGCTGTGCTCGGCATCGTGGCAGGCGGAGCAGAGGATTTTGCCTTCCACGCCGGTGGCGCTGACCAGATGTTTGCTGTGATCAAAATTGCCGTGGATCATCCAGCGGTCCGGCAGGAAAGGATCGGTGACCCCCGGCGCGCCGCCGGCGGAGGAAGTGACCTCGTGGCAATAAGCGCAACCGGGAAAGACGGCGGCGCCCTGTTGGTTGGTCCCGCCGGGGGCGACCACGGGGCCGAGTTGGCCATTGTTGAAGAAGACGCGGCGCTCCAATTCCTCCTCCGAATGATAATCCAGGAGGAGCCGCGTCATTTGTTCCCCGGCGAAGGCCTGGACGCGGGCCGGGCCGCCCATCCCCTGACCGCTCGCGGCGTAATCGGCGTATTGCTGGGTCAGGCTGCGCAGAAAGGCCCGGACCCGCCCCGCGTCGCCGTGCGGAATGAGCAGACCGGGATTGCGGGCGTCAAATTGCAGGGAGTGGCACGGCTGGCAATTGTGTTGGTAGTTGATTTTGATGAAATGGACGCCGGCCGCATCGGCTTGGTGACAGTCGTAGCAGGTCAGCTTGCGGCCGTGCCAGTAGGCGGGGACATTGGTGGAGCCGAGGTGCAGTTGGTGGTTGAAGCGCAAGGTGTCGGGGTCTTTCAGGTGGTTCAGGACGATTTCAAATTCCGGATGGTCGGTCGAGAAGCTGTGGATGATGCGGGTGTAGCCGCGGGGCGGGCGCGGCGTTTGATAAATGACCCGGCCCTGGGCGGGACGATAATCGAAGGCGGCGGCGGGCAGGCTGGACGCCTTGGCAATGGAAGCCTGCAGGACGGCGGCGTCGGCATGGCAGGACAGGCAGGTGGCATCGGAGGGGGCGCGCATCGGCCCAGGCCCCTGGTGCTCGACGTGGCAATCGGAACAGGAATGTTCGCTGTCCACATTGGGTTCATGGAAGGAATGTCCCGCATGACACTCCAGGCAATTGCGGTCAATGGCGGTCAGGCTGGAAGACCCCGCCGCAGCCAGGGCGCGGATTTGCCAGGGGCCGGGCCGGGCCTGGAAGGCCGCCTGGAACCAGGTGGAAGCGCCGCCGCGCGCAGCCTGGTGGCAGACCGAGCAATTGCCCGCGGCTTCCGCCTTGGCCCGGTGCGCAAACGTGAAGGTGGCGTGTTGCCTGGACAACGGGCCGGGGCTGATGAACCCCCAGCGGAAGGGGCCGCACAGCGCCACCATGAGGAAACCGGCCGTCAGGATGGCGATGGAAAAGGTGAACACGATCCGTTTGGCGCGCAGGCTCCGCACCGGCGCGCACTTGGCCAGAGGCCGGCTGCAAGACCCGTCGGGCAGCGGTCCCCCGCCGCACGGCCCGCCATATTCGGGCGGGCGGGTGCAGCGGTAACGGCCTGTGGTTTCCCCGGGTTTGGTTTCGTAGGCGGGCCGGCACTCGGAGGTGACGCGGCAGCGGCCGCGGGAGTCGGGGCCGAGGCGGCAGGCCTGGCCGTCCGCCGCCTTGCCGCAAACCCATTTCAGGTTGGGGCGCTCGTAGCGGAGCGAATCGAAATCGGGCGCGGGCAATTGCCGGCTCATCGGACACCTCCGGAAAAGGCAAAGACCAGGACGATGTGGACGGCGGTGAAGAGGAGCAGGCTATAGGTCAGCGGAATATGGACGAACAGCCAGGCCTTGAGCAGAAGCTGCTGGGCGTAGTGGTAATCCAGCCCGTCCTTTTGCCGGACGAGAACGGCGATTTCTTCCAGCGTGGCGCGTTCCTGCTCGTTGAGGTAACGTTTGACATCGCTGATCTTGGCCAGGATGCGGTTGACGGGGCCGCCGTCCTCGCTCCAGTGGCGGGAACAATTCCTGGGGCCGCTAAAAAAGGGTTTCAACTCGCGCAGGTAAAAGTCGGCAATGGTGCCCGATTTGGATTCGCCCACCGATTGGAGCGCGAGCTGTTCGGCCCGCTCCTGGAATTGACGGCGGATGGCGGGGATGCGCTCAAACAAAACCTCCCCGCCGCGCGTGGTCAGCCGTTTGGGAATGGCGCGGGAGAGAAACAGCCCGAAGAAGCCGCTGGCCATGACCAGCAGATAAAGCCAGGCCAGAACCCCCTGGAACCAGCCGGCCGGGATTTTATAACTGACATGAACGGCGAAAAGGACGCCCGTGAGAAGGGCGGCGTAAATGTGAAACTGCAGCCACTCTTCGGAAGACAAGAGCGGGAGAAAGGGCAGCTTTTTGCGTCCGTTGTAAAGGGCCAGGAGCAGAATCACGCCCAGCAAAGCCCAGCCGGTCAGGCAGCTCAGGCGCGGCATCTGCCGGGCGTAGGCCAGATGCAGACAGACCAGCTCCGCGGCCAGGATGAGGAAGACCGTGAACCCAAAACCGCGTTGTTGGGAGAATCGCATTATCGTTTCAGCCAGGTGGCAAAGGCCTCCAGCCCATGCAGGTTGACCCGGGCCAGCGCGCCGTGAGGGCAGGCTTGTTGACAGGCCGGCCCGGTGATTTGTTCCACGCAAAGATCGCATTTGGTCGCCTTGAGGATCGGCTGGGCTTCCTGGTCCGCAAGGATGTCACCGTCCGCATCCCGAATCTCGACCATGCGGATGGCTTCGTACGGGCAATTGTGGAAACAAGCTTTGCATCCAATGCAGGTGGAGGGGTTGATGACCACCTGGCCGCCGAAGGCGTAACGATGAATCGCGCCGGTCGGGCAGCCGATCATGCAGACCGGATCCACGCAGTGCATGCAGGCATTGGCCACCATGAGCCGGCCGCTGATGGGGCCGTGCCGCAGAAACCGCGGGTTCCCGTCGTGCGCCGCCGCGCAGGCGCGGACACAGTCGTCGCAGCGCGTGCAGCGATCCAAGTCAATCATCATCGTGGCGGTGCCGTTGAAAAACCGGTTTTCGGTGAGGAATTCCAGCATGTCGGCGCCGACCTTTTCGGCGGCGTCCACCGCCGGGCTGGGCGCGGCCGGGCGATCTTCCGCGGTGGAAAGGAGCGCGGGCAAATCCCGCGGGGCCATCTCCGGCAGGACCAGGCTTTCCATCACCCCGGTGGGAATCTTGAGGACATGGGTGTAGCCCATCACGCGGAGGGTGTATTGCAGGGAGACAGGAGACTGGGGTTTGCGCCAGTTGTGGGCGATTTCCTGCAACCCGTAGATTTGGCCGGCCCCAAGATAGTTGAGGGTGCGATGGCCGTGGCCGAATTTCTGGCTGAGCCGGGCAAAGCCGGATTGGATCAAGAGGACGCCGTTGGGATAGTCGCCTTCCTCGGCGATGACCGGCTCCTGCGGGCGCGGGCCGCCGGACTGGAAAAGGCGTTTGTACTCGCCCGACCAGTCATAATCGCCGTAGGTGCCGAATTCGGTGGCGGCCATGACTTTTTTCAGGGTTTCCTCGGAGAGGCGTTGAAAGATGGGAATTCTGCGCAAGGCGGCGGCCAGGGCGCGTTCGCGGTAGATTTGGTCAATGTGCCGGCTCAACTCCTTGTCGTATTTCATCAGGTCGCGCAAGCCCTGCCAGCGAATTTCCAGCAGTTCGGACTCCTCGCTTTCCGCGAAAACAGAGGCCGTGCGGGGCATGCGGCTCAGGGCGGCGATTTCGCCAAAAAACTCCCCCCCTTCGATCAGGGCCGTTTTATGTTTGTCGAGAATGCGGGGAACGTCCTGGAGACATATTCTGACTTCTTCGCCGTGGGCGTCGTGGGTGGAAGCGGACAAGTCTTTGCTCAAATCCCGGACGCTGATGCTTTCCGGCTCCTTTTGGAACGCCCAGAGTTGGGCCACGAGCTTGAAAATGTTTTTCCGGTGAAAAAGGCGGCGGCCGAGCATGGCAGCCGGCAGTCCCTGTCCCAAGACCACGCGAACCATGCCGGACAAGACCAGAAAGGCGGAGGTTCCGTAATCCCCTTCCCGCATGACAATTTCCCCGCGGCGGCAAGCGTGGACGCGGGTGTCGTTTTTGAGGATGTCGCGCAAAGGAAGGCGGCCGGGGAAATTCTCCGTTTTCATCCGGGAAAAAGGGGCGGTGGACAGAAGGCGCTCCACGGTGGCGTCCGACATTTTGGGATCCAAGGCGGCGTCCCAGCGTTGCGGACGGTCAATAGATGGGGGCGGATTGGGCATGGCGTGCCATCCTCAGGCGTCAATCACCAGGTCTGTTTTGGGTTTGCAGATGCAGGCCAGACACGAGCCTTGTTCGGCGCTGGCGCCGGCGGGGGCCAGATAATCCACGCTGCCCGATTTGATGGCGACCAGACAAGTGCCGCAATTGCCGGCGCGGCAACCGGCGTCTATTTTGACGCCGTTGGCTTCCGCAAAATTGAGGAGGGAGGAGGCGGCCGGAGTCCAGTCAAAGGTCCGGCCCTGACGGCTGAAGGTGACCTTGAGCTTGCAGGGCAGGGCCGTTTCCGCGGCCGTGGGCGGCGGGGCCGTGGTCTGGACGGTGGCCGGACCGAAGGCCTCATAGTGGATGTCGTTTTCCGGCACGCCCCAGGCGGTGAGGCCCGCGGTCATGCTGTTCATCAAAGGGCCGGGGCCGCAGAGGAAATAATCGTAGTTGTTGGAAGGCAGCAGTTGCTTCAACAAGTCCACGCTGACGCGCCCGTTGTGGTGGTAATCGCGTCCCATCACATCGCTCTTTGCCGGGCGGCTGTAGCAAACATGGAGCCGGAGGTTTTCGTGTTGGGCGGCGGCTTGCTGGAGATCCTCCTTGAAAATGTGGTCCGCGCCGCCGCGGACGCCGAAGAAAAGCCACACCTCGGTTTTTGCCCCGCTGTCAATTATCGCGTGGAGCATGCTCATCATCGGCGTGATGCCGACCCCGCCGGAAATCAGGACCGCCGGCCTCGGTTCGGCCAGATCCAGGAAGAAATGGCCGCCTGGAGCTTTGACATCCAGAATGTCCCCTTCCCGCACGGTGTCGTAAAAATAGGAGGAAACCAGGCCCGGTTTGCCATCGCCGGCCCCGGGCGGCGGGAGGGTCTTCTTGATGGTCACTCGATAATAATCCGTTCGAGGGCTGTCGGACAGCGAATAGCAGCGGATAACCGGTTTGCTCTGGCCGGGAATGTTGTTTTGAAAGGTGATGTATTGGCCGGGCTTGAAGGGCGGCAGCGGCCGTTTGTCGTGCGGGGCCAGATAAAAAGAGGCAACGCCTTCGCATTCGAGCACCTTGCGGGCCACTTCAAATTTCCGCCAGCCATTCCAAATGAGCTTGACGGGATCGGCTTCCTGGAAGCGCCGTTGGGCGGCTTGGATCTCCTGGCGCAGCCGTTCGCGGGCCAGCGCCTGCTGGCCGCGTTCGAAGCAGACGCGCCGAAAAGCTCCCCACAAAAGCGTCAGGCCATACAGCGCCATGATCCCCAGCAACGCCCAACCGGCCAGCAATCCCGGATTCCCAGCCACGGCGCTCCAGGCGTCGCCCAGCAATACCAAGTTGGCGAGGATCAGGGTTTGCATTTTCAGTGTCGAAGCGTATAACACCCCTTCGTGCCGCGCAATCAATTACTCGGCCAACAAAGGTTCCCCATGAGCGCCCCCGTGCAAGTGGCCGTTACCGGCCCGTTCGATGACCTGCGCTCCCCGGCGCTGCGCTTTCTGCAGGAAGCGGCCCGGCTGGGCGAGGTAACCGTGCTCCTTTGGCCGGACGGCCCAACGCGCGAACTGGACGGAAAGCTCCCCCAATTTCCCCTGGCGGAGCGCGCCTATTTTTTGCGGGCGCTTCGTTATGTGAAAACCGTTCTTCCCGTGACGGGCGCCGTCACTGCCAATTCCCTGCCGCGCGCCCCTGGATTCCACCCCGGTCTCTGGGCGTTGGAAGAGGCGCGGGCCGGCCCGGCGCAGCGGGAGTTTTGCCGGATGGAAAGTCTGCCCTGTCGAGTGCTCGGCGGCGAACAGTTGCGCGGGTTTCCGCCGCCGGCAAGTCCCCCGGCGCCGGCCGGTGTCGCCCGCAAGAAAGTGATCGTGACCGGCTCGTTTGACTGGTTTCACTCCGGGCATGTGCGCTTTTTTGAGGAGGCCGCCGGCTTGGGCGACCTTTATGTGGTGGTGGGTCACGACGCCAACATCCGCCGCCTCAAGGGCGCAGGCCATCCGCTTTTCCCGCAGGAGGAACGGCGGTATATGGTTCAATCCATCCGCTTTGTCACCGAGGCCCTCCTTTCAACGGGACATGGATGGCTGGACGCCGCGCCGGAAATCGAACGTCTCAAGCCCGACATCTACGCCGTCAACGAGGACGGAGACCAGGGCGGCAAACGCGAATACTGCCGGGAACACGGCATCGAATACCTCGTGCTCCGGCGACTCCCCGCGCCCGGCTTGCCCCGGCGCTCGAGCACCGGCTTGAGAGGCTTTTAGCGCGCTGGAAAAGGCCGCCCCCGCGAGCAGTCCTGCGGCTCTCACGGAGTGCGCGCCCTACCTGGAGCTTTTTGCGGAGCCGGTCGGGGAACTGGACGAAGAGCTGGATCCCGCCGAACCACTTCCCTGTCCGCCCTGTCCGCCGCCGCCGCGACTTTCAGCAGGGGCGGATGCAGGCGCGTTGTAGGACGGCGCGTTGTGTTGGGAGGCGGATGCCGGCGCGCTGTAGGCCGGCGCGTTGCGCTGCGGCGTTTTGAAGGACGGCGCGGCTCCCGGCACCGCCGGCGGAGCAGGGTTGAAGCCGCGCGGGCTGTACGACGGATAGCCGACGGCAGGAGCCGGCCCGGAGGGAGACAGGACGCGGCGGACATCGCCGGCGCCCGTCCATGACGGCCACCCGGCCGCGGACGCGGCGGATGACGGAGTGGTCCGGGCGGCCGGGGGCTGGAAATTGCCGCTGATGAAACCGGGCCGGGCCGGGGGCGCGGTGTAACTGGAGCGCGGCGTCTGGACGGAGAAATCCGACGCCGCCGCGGCCGGACTGGTTGAAGCCGCCCGCGCCATCGCTGCCTCCGCCGCGGCCGGGCGCGGGGTCTTGTTAATCAAAACCGGGCGGGCCGGCGCCTCAGCCGGCCGGACAACCCGCGCGGCCGCGTCCGGGCGAAAAACCGCCAGACTTCTCGCGGCGGCCTTGCGGCCGGCGGCGTCCGGCGAGGAGACGTCCTGCATCGTAAATTTCGGCACGGGCGCCTTTATCGCCGCCGCGATCTGGGCGGCGCTCACGCCGGCGTTGAGGATTCTCCGGCCGGAGAAGGAATAGTTATTGACTGGCGTGCTGCTCTGGAACAAGGCCGCCGCCCGCGCCGCCGGAGCGGCGAAACGGCCCACATTGCGGGACAGAAAATGCTCTTGCGGCACGAAAGTGAACGAGGCCGCGCTCAGACCGTAACTGACATCCCATCCGCCCAGCCCCGCGCCGGCGAACAGTCCCACCCCAGGCTGAAAAAGAACGCCCGGCGGCAACGCCGCCCAGCCGGCAAAACCGTCGGTTGTGTTCCTCCAGGCCACCCAGGCCGGAGCCCAGACATCGCCGGGGATCCACACCCATCCGAAAAGCCCGTCCCGGCTCCATCTCCCATAGTGAAACGGCCCCCAGCCCCAGGAATAATCCGACGCCCAACACCAGCCATCGTCCGTCAGCACCCAGCAGCCCCGGTCGCGATACGGCGCCCAGCCCGCATCCACCGCCGCCGCCATCGGTTGCCAGCCCCAGCCGTCCGCCGTCTGCACCCAGTTGCCATAAGGCGCCAGGCTGTCATAAAAATAGCTGTCCTGCGGATTCTGCAACGGGGGCGGCTCCGCCGCCGCCGCGGGCGGCACGTCCAGCATATTGTCCGGCGCGGCCGCCATAACGGCACTCCCCGCGGCCGGCGCGCGCGGCGTCTCCGGCGCCGGGGCCGCGGCGGGCGGGGCCGCCGGGGCGGGGGCGGCGTCCGGGGTGGCGTCCGGCTTTTTCAACAGCGCGGCCACGACCTTGTCCGACACGCCCAAATCAGAAAGATACAGAATTTCCTCCGCCGACGGGTTGTAGGTTTGCCCGGGATTCTGGATATAAGCCAGGATCGTGTCCTCGCCGATATGCGCCTGCGCCAGTTTGATGATTTCCGCCAGCCCCGGCGACAAGTCCGCCGGCAGCGCCGGCATGCCTGCGGAAGCCACCGCCGGGGACGGGGCCGGCCCGGAAAAGTTCGCCGGAGCCACCGCGGGCGGTTGGGCGGGCGCATCGGTTGCCGTGCCGCCGGGCTGGCCGTTGCCGTCGAATCGGGCGAAGGCGCCGATGAGCAGAACACTGGCTGTTCCGAACAAGAGGAGCCAGATCAAACCTCCAATAGTTTTCGGATTCATAGCTTTATCGAGCATGGTGCTTTGGAAACGCCGCCACAAGCTTAATTCGTTCAGTTCATTGACTCGGGTTGCTTGGCAAATCCACTATATGAGACGAACGGATTCCGGCCATATTCATTGCCGGGATGGGGCGCTTGTGCCATCATGCCGGGGCCTTGCCTTAAACCTGGGTTTGGAACGCCTGGATCGGACTGACCGTTCCGCAGCCCACGCACGGCACGGCGGCGACTTGCGCCCCGCAATGGGGACAGACTCCCCCGCAGGCGAAGACGTCAAAGTGATTGCGGCATTGGCCGCACATCCAGAACGGCCCCAGCGGCGGCGCTTCCCGGCAGGCCGGACAGGCCAGACCCTGGTGTTTTGGCGCCGCCGCCAGACGCGACAATGCCCGCGCCCGTTGCAAGCCGTTCCAGCAATACAAAACCACCAACAAACACATAAACCCCAGCCACAAGGAATGGATGTACATCGCCAACAAAATCAGAGCCGCCACACCCGCCAATCCAATGGAGGACGCAATCATCAGACTGCGCGCGTAGCCGCAAACAAACCAAAGCAACGACTGAACAATTTGCCCGCCATCCAGCGGATAGATGGGCAGGAGGTTGAAAATCAACAGTGCCAGGTCAATGGTCAACAAGCCGTAGAGGAACTGGCAGGCGTCCCGCTGCGTCACCGGCCAGCCCATCGTTTGCGCCAGGAACACCGATCCCGCCAGGATGGGGAGCAACGCCACGTTGACCAGCGGACCGGCTGCGATGCACCACAGCGTCGCCCCGGGCCGGCGCGGCGGAGAGACATAAGCCACCCCGCCAAATGGCCAGAGCACGATTTGATCGGCGCGCCCCCCCACTTGCTTGCAGGCCAGGGCGTGGCCAAATTCGTGCATCGTGACGATGGCAAACAGGGCCGCATATTCCAGCGCCGGCCACAAATAGGTCGAATAAAGTCCCCGGCGCGTCTGGATGCCGTAGTAGGCCAGCAGAAACCAAGACCAGTGCAAATACACGTCAATTCCCGCGAAGCGGAACAAATGGATGGATCCTCGTTTGGTTGGCACAACGGCGCCCATCCTACGCCGCCCCAAAGAATTTGCAATGCCCAAACCGGGGCGTGGGAAATTGCGGATTGGGCCAATTCAAGGTTCTTGCGCGCTTTTTCCTGACGAATTTTAGTTAGGGTTTGACGGGTTCCCATGACTTTTCCATTAACGAAAAGTTATGGCGACCCCTCTCACGACAAAACTATTCTGATTCGACGTTTCCACTGCTCGCCGGTTGAATTGCGCTTCACGCTCCGGCGTCAAAGACTTGGCGATTACGCGCCCACTTTTTCGATTAAACCGACGAGCGCCGAACCGGAAACAGAAGGCGTTTCGGATAATCGAGTGAGCTTCAAATTGTATTTATCAAGGATTTGAGCAACCCGGTCTTCTCCCAATCCGGTTTGGCGAGCGATCCCGCTCATCGTGCGCCATGTGTACTCAGGACGGTCCAAAGCCTTGAACACCTTGATTTCATCAGGGTCGGTGACTGTTTCTTGCCAACGCATGTTCTTATTCTCCCCGGTTTTCAGGATTTTGCAAGCTTTCAGGTTTTGCATTCTTGAAGATCAAATCTTCGATCTGGTCTCGCAAGGCTGAAGGATCGAGTTCCGGTGGCAAATATTGTTCTTTTTCGAACAGCCAACATTCAGGCTTCTTCCATACAAACAGAGTCACGAGGCCTACGACGCCAATAAAGAGCCAGGTCATCCACAAGAACCCGTTCCAAATGCGCTCTTCGGTAAGTCTTGAACAGGTTAGAACGATTGAGAGCGTTGACTCAAGAATCAACAGCGTCAGCACATAAAAACCGAGTGGCGTTCTCACTTGCTGCAAGATCTGAGTGCGCTTCATCGCTCTGCTTTTTTGGGTCTGTGCCATAATCTACAGGTGATTTTGGGCCAATTCAGGGTTGTTGCAAGCTCCTTTCTTGACGGATTTTTGGACATCGCCGGCGCACCTATGGGAGGGGAAGGCGTCTGCCTGCCGGCAGTCCTGATCGCCGCCGCCCGTCTCCGCCCGCGCATAGCGGGTATATATTCTTTGGTTGGGTGGAACAGGCGACCCGCCTGTGCCGGTCGGCGACTCGCCGACCGGAACCGAGAGGGACCCACTACAGTTGCGACGTAGCGCTCTTGCCAATGGTCGTATTGGACCGGCCGCGGGGCCAGTGGCCCGGCGGGACGGGCGAGTCGCCCGTGCCACCCGGGAACTTTCCTTTCACCTCTGGTCAATCCGCGCTGGGGAGGGGGCGTCCACGCTTTGTTTCCGACGCGTGGGGCAATGCGCCCGCGCCCAACCCCCCGCATTTCTCCCCGCAATTTTGCGAAAATCCATTTCCGCGCTATATTGCTCCCATGCCTGACCAAGCTCAGAAGAACCGGCCGGTCGCTCCGGGCAGCGGGGGCGGCGGCGATGGACCCAGCGCGCCAAAAGTCGAGAAGCCCAACACCGAGGAATTGCTCAAACGCATGCGCAAGGTGGACCCCGACCAGGCCAAACGTTACCGCCAACGCACCGGGCAATGAGCGACACCCCAATCGCCGGCGACTTCCTTTCCCTCCTGGCCGGGCGCAAGCTGTTGCCGGGCGATGCCGCCCCGGCCCGCGGCGCGCCCGTGGAAACCCAGGCCACCACGGTTTTCGCCTTCCATTACGCGGACGGCGTGCTCATGGCCGGCGACCGCCGCGCCACCGCGGGCAATGTCATCGTCACCGACCGGGTGGAAAAGATCATTGAAGTGGACGCGGATTCCCTCCTGGCGGTGGCCGGCGTGCCGGCGACGGCCTTTGAAATGGCGCGCGTGTTGCAAACCTCCTTCGAGTATTACCGCCGCAGCCAGTTGCAGCCGCTCAGTTTGCCGGCGCGCGTGCGCGCGCTGGCGCGGCTGTTGCGGGACAATCTGCCGATGACCCTGCAAGGCGTCGGCGTGGTCGTGCCCCTTTTTGCCGGCGTGGATCACGGCGTTTCGCCGCCGCAGGCGCGCATTTATTTTTACGATCCGCTCGGCGCGCAATTCCAGGCTGTCGGATACGCGGCCTCCGGCTCCGGCGCGGGCACGATCCGCAGCGTCCTGAGCTTTGAGGAACGGCACGGCAGCGCCAAGCCGTCCCAAATGAATTTGCGGGAGGCGGTGCGGTTTGCGCTGGCCCTCCTGATCACGGCGTCGGAATTCGACGCCGCGACCGGCGGGGTCAACCCGGCCGCCGAAACCTTTGCCACCATCAAGGTGCTCAAACCTTCCGGCGTGGAAATTGTCACCGACCGGCAACAAAAGGAGTTTTTGCATGACTGAAGAGCCTTACCGCTGGCTGGAGGCGATGGCCAACCGCCGCGAATATGTGCGCGACCAGCTCAAGGGCGGCTCGCCCGTTTTTGCCGTCAGTCTGCCGGACGGAATTCTGTTGCTCGGCGTGGGCGGCGGCCAGTCCAAGGTGTTTGAATTGTTCGACCGTCACGCCCTGGCCGGGCTGGGGCACCCGGCGGACATGGAAAAAGTGCGGCAGGCGGCGATAGACGCCGCGCATCTGGAGGCGTTTACGCGGGCGGCGGAAGACGTCAGTTTGCGGCGGCTCATCAGTTTCGGGTTAAGCCCGCAATTGAAGACGCAGTTTGACCAGATCTTCAGCGCGCCTTTTCTGGTGGAATTGCTCCTGGCGGAACTGGGCGCCGAGCCGGGCCAGGATTTGCTGTTTCGATTGCACTTCGACGGCGCTTTCCAAGTCCAGTCCGGCGGCGCCGTCATGGCCGCCAGCCAGCCGGAAGCGGAGTCCGCCGGCCAAAGCTGGTTGAACGACGCGCTGCGGGACAAAAGCAGTCGGCCGGAAGTTGCGGACCTGCTGTTGCAGGCCTGGTGGTGCCAGGTGCAAAACAAATGGCTGGCCGAATCCGTCCCCGACGCCGCCCAGCGGCAGGCCGGCTGGCGCGAGGCGGTCCGGGGCAAGACCGTCGAGATCGGCTGGCTGGCGCGCCACGGCGCCCGTCCCGCCCGCTACCAGCCGCTGACGCTGGCCGATCTGGGCCTGTGAGAATTGTGAAATGAACCGCATCGTTGGCTTGGAAACGGAGTACGGCTGCCTGGCGGCGGACGATCCGGGCGTCCCCGCCGCCATCGCCCGCGCGCGCAACTGGATTTTCCAGGAGCAACGATTCGGATTGATTGACGTGCATCAGCGCGATTGGGATGAACCGGCCGGCAACGGCGGTTTTCTTTTTAACGGCGGGCGCTGCTACCTGGACATGGGCCACCTGGAGTATTGCACCCCGGAGTGCTTGAACCTGTTGGATGTCTTGCGCCACGACCAGGCGGGCGACGCCATTCTGCTCCAGGCGGTCCGGGGGATGGGGATGGAGGACAGAGTCAGTTTCATCCGCAACAACGTGGACCACTATTCCGGCGCCACCTTCGGCTGCCACGAGAATTACCTGGTCCGCCGCGCCGCGCCGCTGACCGAGCCGAACCTGCGCTCCCTGCTCGCCTTCCTGACCTTGCGCATGCTCTACACCAGCGCCGGCCGCGTGGGCACAACCGTCGCGGCGGAAGCGCGCGGCGAATGGTCCCGGCCCGGCCCCGGCGCTTTGTTCCAAATCAGCCAGCGGGCCGATTACATCAACAACGATCTGTTCGAATGGGTGCAATTCAACCGCGCCATCATCAACACCCGCGACGAGCCGCTGGCCGACGCCCGCAAATATCGCCGCCTCCACCTGCTGCATGGCGACACCAACGTCCTGCCCGCCAGCCTGCTGCTCAAAGTCGGGACCACCTCCCTGGCCCTGGACTTGCTGGAGAGGAACTGCCTCCCGAAAATCATGCTGGACGACGCCGTGGCCGCCTTCCGCCAGCTCTCCCGCCAGCCCGACGGCCCGTGGCCGGTCCAGCTTTCCGACGGCCGCCGCGTCGAGGCCGTGGTCCTGCTCCAGCAGTTCCACCGCAGGGCGCGCGAAGAACTGGGCGGGCGCGATCCCGAAACCGACGCGCTGCTCTCCTTGTGGGAGGAAACGCTGGCCGCGCTGGCCGCCGATCCGGAGACGCTGGTGGGCCGGGTGGATTGGATCACCAAGCGCTGGCTTCTGCAACAGTTTTGCGACCGGGAAAAAATCCCCTGGAGCGATCCCTGGCTCAAGTCCCAGGACCTGGAATATCACCAGATTGATCCGGCGCGCAGCCTGGGACTGGCGGTGGCGCGGACGCCGCCGCCGTGGGAGATTACGCCCCCGGACGCCGCGCGCGCCGCCTTGCAGCCCCCGGCCAACACCCGCGCCTGCGCCCGCTCGCGTGTCATGCGCCTGCTCCAGAGCGAACCGTGCTCCTACTACATTGACTGGGAGATCATCGGCGTGGATGGCGGCGACGCCCTGCACCTGCTCAACCCCTTCGACCCCAGCCCCAAAGACGCGGAAAACTGGATGCAATTGTTGACACAACCCTCCCCCCGCCCGCCCCTTCCGTCCGGGAAACCCAACGGCCTCCTGTAGCGGCGGTCTGCGACCGCCGCATTTTTTCCCCGCCGGGATCACATCAGGCCAGAATTGGCAACCAGGACCAGGAAGCCTGGAAACGATCTCCCGCCTGAAAATTTGGCGCTTGACGCCCGCCGGCGCGTCTGGCAACATCCGCCCCAAGTGATTGCGGACAGAAGCCAGTTCGCCCGCGCCGCCGGCGCGGCGTCAGGAATGGGCGGCGCGCCCGGGAGCAATTCCTCGCCGGTATTTTTGACCCTGTGATGACCAGAAACCAGATCCGGCCGCGCGCCGGTCTGGATTGAAAAAGAAGGAGACCCAATATGCAACAGACCCCAAGGCATTTTTCCCGTTTTGTGAATTCCGGCGCCTGGTGCGCCATGCTTGCCGCCTTTTCTTTGCAAGCCGCGCCGGCCATCACGGCGGTCGTCAAAAACCCGGAGCCGGCGGGCAAATATGAAAAGCTCGAACTGACGGTGGCGCTGACGGCCACTTACACCAATGCCTACGATCCGGATCAAATTGACCTGTCGGCGCAATTCACGGCGCCCTCCGGCAAACTCTGGAAAATCAACGGCTTTTACAACGGCGCGGTGTGGTTGATCCGCTTTGCCGCCAATGAGACGGGCGATTGGAAATACGCCGTCAGCGTCAAGGACGCCACCGGGACGGCAACCGGTCCGGCGGGCGCGTTCACCTGCGCGGCTTCCCAACACCACGGGTGGGTCAGGGTCGCCCCGAACCAGAGGTATTTGTGTTACGACGACGGGACTTCGTTTTACGGAGTGGGCGCATGCCATGCCTGGAGCGTTTCCACCAACACCCTCGATCAGATGCAGGCGCTGGGATTCAACACCTATGTCTATTGGAACGGCACCTACGACTTCGACGGCGGAAACAGCCTGATCGAATCCAGAGCGTCGGGGCTGGGAAAATACGACCAGGCCAAATGCGCCCGGCTCGACAACCTGCTGGACTGGTCGGAGGCGCGGGACATTGCCATGATCCTGGTCCTCCTGCCGCACGATTACGGCTGCCAGAACATGGGCGGCTGGCCCGCGAAATGGCAGTTGAATCCATACGGCGACATCGTCAGTTGCGACAATTATTACAGCGACGCGACCTCCTGGGCCTATCAACAAAAACAGTACCGCTACATCATCGCCCGCTGGGGATACAGCCGCGGATTGTCCAGTTGGCAGACGGTGGACGAAATCTCCGGCACCTGCGGTTGGAGGGCCAGCCAGGCGGCGGCCAATGAATGGACCGCAAAAATCGCCTCCTTTTTCCACGCCCACGATCCTTTCCAACATCCCACCACCGCGTCTCATGGCAATTTCTGGGATGAGGGCAACCAAGCCAACGATTTGCCCAATACGGAGCTGTACGGAAACTCCGCCCCGTCCAACATCGTCTCCATTGTCCACCGGCTCTGGGACGGTTACTCCAAACCGTGCATCATGGGCGAAACCGGCATTGATCGGAACAGCGCGGCGGTTCACGGGAAACTCTGGAGCAGTCTCGCCGCGGGAATTGCCGTGACCCCGTTGCTCTGGCAGTTCAATCAGGGTTGGAACGCCAGCGTCTCAGCCCAGTTTCCCGCCTTCAACAATTTCATCGCGGACATCCACTTTGGCGGGCTGACCCATCCGGCTCAGGCAAAAGTGGCCGTGCCGGACGCCGGCGCCTGGGGCATCACCAGCGACCAAATCACCTTCGGCTGGATCACCGGCGCCATTGCAGGCAAGAGCCTCCAGGTGAATGGACTGGCCGGCGGCAGCTACCGGATCGAGTGGTGGGATTGCGCCACGGGAACGGCGATTTCGACCGCCACGGCTGCCGCAGCCAGCGGCTCGATAACGTCGGACATTCCGGCCGCCAGCCAGAGCGACCTGGCCTATAAAATCATCCATCTGTAGTCAATGACACCCGACATGCAACAGACCCCATGGCATTTTTCCCGCTTCATGAATCCAGGCGTCTTTTGCGGCGTGATTGCCGCCTTTTCTTTGCAAGCCGCGCCGGGCGCGGCGCCAGGCCCGGCAACCGGGCTTGATATGCCGTGGGATTGGTCGGGTGTTATAGGCACCGGGCAAAGCCTGGCCGTCGGGCAAGGCGGCGTGCCGGTCCAATCCACCAATCAGCCCTGGAGCAATCTCAAGCTCTCCACCGGCGGGCTGTCCTGGCCGGTGGATCCGAACGACACCAACCTGGCGATGGCGCCGCTGGTCGAACCCATTGGAAGGCTGGCGCGCGGCTATCCCAGCTCGTGGCCGGACAACATTGCGGGAGAAACCCCGCATTCGGCCATGGCCAACCAGATCAGCGCCCTGGTCCGGGCGGCTTCAGGCCGCGACTTCATCGGTGTTCATGGGGAAGTGGGTGAAAACGGACAAGGCATGACCTTCCTGAAAAAGAACGCCACTCAAAGGGGGGTGAACGGCCGTTCCTATCAGGCCGCCCTGATCGAAACCAAAGCCATTGCCCGCCTTGCCAAAGCCGCCGGCAAGACCTATGGCGTCGGCGCCATCATCCTCACCCATGGCGAAAGCGACGCGGGCAATGCCAATTATGAAAACGATCTTTACAACCTGTGGCTGGACTTCAATGCAGACCTTCCGGCCATCACGGGGCAAACCCGGAAGATCCAGATGATCGTTTCCCAGCAGAATTCGTGCAACGACCGCTCCGCCTCCACGCTGGCGCAATGGAAAGCCGGGGTGGACCATTCCGCGGAAATTGTCTGCTCCGGCCCGAAATATCAATATCCGTCCGGGGAGGGCATTCACTTGACTGCCGAAGGCTACCAGCAATTGGGCGAGAAATATGGGCAGATTTACTATCAGCGGGTCGTGCTCGGCCACAACTGGCAGCCGCTCCAGCCCGCCGGCATCCAGCGCGATGGCGCGGTCTTCACCGTTCACTACCATGTGCCCGAGCCGCCCCTGGTTTGGGAAGCCGCCTTTCCAGCGCCTCATCCGTCTATTGCCGGGTGGAAACAGGGCAAGGGCTTTGAGGTCAGCACCGCCGGCGGGGAAAGGGTGGCGATTGATTCCGTCTCCATTTCCGGCGATGCGGTCATCATTGCCTGCGCCTCCGATCCCGGTCCCAACGCGCGCGTGGGGTATGCCATGATCGGGGAGCGCGCCCGGATGACCGCTCCCTTTGCGGGGACCTTCC
>JBEKIA010000021.1:0-27950 GCA_050011995.1 Verrucomicrobiota bacterium | reverse complement strand
TTAGCGAAGGCTATTTTTACTCGGGCGCCAGCAGCGAAGCGGACATGTTCTTCATGCGCTGGCGCGACCTGGGCCAGTTCTACGAATGCGGCGGAAAGAACGTGGATGCGGGGCGATTTTTCCCCTATGGCCTTCTGGGCGATGTCCTGCCTTTGTTCCGCTTGCGCGAACCGATCGCCTCCCGCCTCTTCGGTTTCGCCATCCTCGGCCTGAACCAGGAGCGTCGCGACCAGTCCTTGAGCGCCGACCTGGCCGAGAGAGCCAGGACCGCCGCCGCCGCCTACCGGCTCGGTCCTGAAAGCGACTTCCAAAAAAAGGCCTTTGCTCTTTTTGCCGGCAAATGCCGTGAACGTCACGCCCGCCTGGTGCTGTGCTGCGGCCAGCTCAATCCCATTCTCGGCCGCGCCCTTGACCCAGCTTTGCGTCCCGACATGCTCGCCTGCCTCCGGGATCTGGCCCGCCGCGATCCCAACATCATTCTCCTGGAAGAATCCCAGCTTCCTGTCCAGACCGAGAAAGATTACATGGACCTCACCCATGTGGACCAAGCCAATCAGGTGCGCTTCACCGAGTACATGGAAACCGTCCTCCAGAAACTGCTGCTGACGCCTCCCGCCGGGATCTGAGCCAGGCGGCCCGCCCGGCGGGCGCTCGCACGGCATCAGTGGCGGAGGGGAAATGGCAGGGCGGGCAGTCCCCTGCCCGCCGCGGCGCGCACGGAGTGCGCGCCCTGCCACCCAAGACCGACGCGTTCCAGGCGCTCCCACATTACAATAGGCGCATTCCATTTGTTCGGGCATCCGCTCCTCATCTTACTTCTTCGTGAATAAAACTGGCGCAAACCGGCTTCCGATGGCACCTTGTCGCCTGTCATGATTCAGTTTTCCCTGATTGCGCGGGGCCGCCTCTTGGGCCCGCTGGTGTGGGCTTTGTTCGTCACCCTGGCCCGGGGCGGGAGCGTGGAAACCAACACCTTCGGTTTCACCGGCCCGGAGATTTATCCCCTGGACAGCCCCATCACCCTGCTTCATGCCGCCGACATGGACGGCGACGGCCTGAAGGACCTGATCGTTGTCAACAACGCCCGCTCCAGAATCAACATCCTCTACAACCAGACCGGCAAGACCAACGCCCCCCCGGCGGACGACGGCCTGAAAAGGGACATCAACCAACTCCCGCCGGACGCCCGTTTCAGAATCACCTCCATCGCCTCGGAAAAGCGGATTTCCTCGCTGGTGGTGGCCGATTTGAACGGCGATGGCCGCCCGGATCTGGCCTACTACGGAGACCCCAAGGAACTGGTCGTCCTTTACAACCTGGGGTCCAACGGCTGGAGCGCTCCCAAGCGATTTCCCATTGACGACGGCCAGCTCGGCGTCAACGCCCTCACCACCGGCGATCTCCACGGCAGCGGACGCCCCGGCTTGGTTTTGCTGGGCGAAAACAATCTTTATTATCTGGCCCAAAATGCCGACCACCTGCTGGCCGAGCCGGAAAAAATCCCATTCTCCGGCACGGTCAAGAGCCTGCAAGTGCTGGACATCAACGGCGACGGCCGCGATGATCTGCTGCTCATCAACTGGGACAGCCCCGACCCTTTCCGGTTCCGCCTGCAGGACGCCCAGGGGCAGCTTGGGCCGGAGGTGCATTTTACCTTCCCTTCCGTCCGCGCCTATCTGGCCGATGATTTGTTGGGCGACCACAAGATGGAATTGATCACCATTGCCCAAAATTCCGGCCGCGCCCAGATCTCCGGCCTCAACCGCAAGCCCGCCGAGCCGCTCTCCGGCGCTTTCAAAAGCGGCCAATTCCAGGTGTTGCCCCTCAAGAGAACCGCCCAGCCCCGCCGCGGCGTTGTGTGGGCGGACGTCAACGGCGACGGCCTCCCCGATCTGCTGGTGGCCGAGCCGGACAGCGGCCAGTTGACCCTTTATTTGCAACAGGCCGACGGCAGCCTCGGCTCCGCCAAAACCTTCCCGACCTTGAGCGGCGTCACCGAACTGGCCGTCAGTGATTGGAACCAGAACGGCTCGCCGGAGATCTTCGTCCTCAGCAGCGAGGAGCACCAAATCGGTGTTACCAAACTGGACAAAAACGGGCGCATCGCCTTTCCTGCCATTCTTCCGTTTGAAGGAAGGCCGCTGACCATGGCCATCGGGCCTCTGCAACCCGGAGCCGCCCCCACTCTGGCCGTGATTTTGGACCAGGACGGCAAGCGGGTGCTGGCCACGCGGACGGCGGACGGAAAAACGCGCACGCAGCCCTTGAGCGCGCAGTTCAAAGCCAACCCGGCTTCCATGACCATGTTCGATGCCAACCAGGACGGGCTGGCCGACCTGGTGGTGTTGATTCCTTACGAGAAAATCAAGATGCTGATCCAGACGCCCGGCCACGCCTTTGATGAGGAAGACGTCCTGCCTCCCGGGGGCGCCAGCGACCAGCCGTGGCTCAGCGCCGCCGATGTGGATGGCGACGGCAAGCCGGAATTGCTCCTGGCTCAAAAAAATTTCCTCCGCGCCGTGGTCTTGCAACCCGAAAGCGGCGACGCCACCAACGACGCCAAGCCGGTTTGGACCTTCCATGTCAAAGACCAGATCAACGGCGCCTCCAGCAGTTCCCGGATTGTGGGGGCGGCGCCGCTGCGCAACGGGACCAACGCCGTCGCCTCGCTTTTTCTTCTGGATGCCGAGCAGAAGGCCCTGACCTTGTGCGAGCGCGATGCCGCGGGCGTCTGGCAGGTCGTGCGCAACCTTCCCCTGCCCGTTACCGAATTCTCGCGCCTGCAGCCCGCGGCCTTGGGCGGTCCCGACGCCAACAGCCTGGCTTTCGTGGGCGTCAACGCCGTGGGGACGATGGCCTTTGGCGGGGACGTTTGGGAACTGGCTGAATTAGACGGTTATGAAACGCCCATTCCCGACGGGCATCTGGCCGATGTCATCTGCGGCGACTTGAATAATGACGGGCGCAAAGACTTGGTTTTCCTGGAAACGGCCAGGAACTATTTGGATTTGGTGAGCTTTGTTCCGCCCCACAAGCTGGTGCCGGGCAACCGCTGGCAGGTCTTTGAAGAGCGCACCTTCCGATCCCGCCGCAACGACGACATGGAGCCGCGCGAGGCCCTGGTGGCGGACGTGACCGGCGACGGCAAGAACGATTTGATCGTCCTGGTTCACGACCGCATCCTCGTCTATCCGCAGGAGTGAGGCCGAGGATCGGTTTCATCCGTCGTATCCGTCGTATCCGTCCCATCCCTTTCCGCCCGGCGCGCCTAATCCTGCGAAGGCAGGGCGGGGGTGAAACAATTGAGCATAAATCCTTCCTGGGTAAACCCGCCCACCCACACCGAATAATGGAAGTACTTGGCCAGCGCGTCCGCGGGCGGCAGGAGGGAAAAGTCGCACCAGGCTTTGAACTGGCTGGCTTCCTCCACGGTGGAGATTTTGTTCCACCTTATTTCCAGTCCCAAAAGGCCGAGCAGGTCGGGCGCCGAAATCGTTTCCTTGTGCAGGGTCTCCAGCAGCGCGCGCGTGGTTTCCCTGTCGTTGCTGAAAGCAAAGATGCCGGCGCTCATTCCGCCCCCGGCCTTTTGCGCGGCGTCACCCAGCCCGGCGGTCTGGCTCAAGCCGGGTTTATTGCTGTCGTTGCTCCGCAGGAATTCCTCCAGCATCTTCACGTCGCTGGTGATGGCGACGTATCCCCCGCTGGCCGCAAAATGATAGGTGCGGCTGCCGCCCCGGACACTGACCGGCAGCGCCGCCGAGTAGATTTTCCGCCCCAGAAACTCGCGCTCCTTGATGCTGCCCGCCGGCGCCAGCAGGCCCGCCGCCGCTTTGACCGCCGCCGCCAGCTTCAACGGGCCGGGGGAGCCGATGAGGCAAATCTCCGGCGCCTCCCTCAGATCGCCCAGTGTAGTGTTGACAGGACTTCTCTCGTAAGTGATGAGGTCATCCCCCAGGCTGCCGAGCAATTCGGCCCTCAAATCATATTTCTCATCCTGGGCCTTGCCGGCCAGGTCCAGCGCGTAGTTGAGCACTTGGACGGCGGTGGGATTGATTTGATTCAAAGTGGATTCCAGCAGCCGCCAGCTTTTCGGAATATCCAGGCGCATCCGGCTGAACTTGACCGCATCGGCCGGCACGAAGGGCGGCGGCCCCGAGTCCTTGGCCTCGGTGGTCAGGACTCTCAAAAGACCGCGGCGGCCGGGTTCCGGCGCGCCCACGAATAACTGCAGGTTCAACCCATCCGGCGAGTCGCGATAGGCGAGGGAGGCGGAGGTCAGCCCGGTGAAGCCGAGAGTGGCCAGCGCCCCATCGCCGGCCATGGCGCCGCCCAGGAGCGACGGGCCTGCCGGCGGCGCCTGGGGATTTGCCCAATCGGCCAGGAAGGCCCCGGCGTTGAACCAGGCATAAAAGGGCGCGCCATCCAGACGCGCGGCAAAATCGTGCTGGAAAGCCGGTTGCTCATCCAAACCGGCGAGCAACCCCCCGGCTTGCCGGGCCAGTATTTTTTCGATGACCTGGCTGGACTGGCTGACAACGAGGAGCGAGCCGGATTGCCCAAAGGCCAACTCCACTTTTTCGGGCGCCGGTTTGGGCAGAATGTTGTCGGCGGCGTTGGTGTCGGCCAGGCCGGGCAGAAGTTTCTCCAGGGAAAGATCATCGGACATCATCATCAGGGTGGCAAACTCCGTCTCGCGGATCTTCCCGGTTTTGAGCGCTTTCCCGGCATCAATCCATTTCTTCTTGAGCGCCGCCAGGTTGGTGGCGAGCTGCGCCGCATGGTCCCCGGCGTCGAGAAGAAAAACCGCGGCGTAGTGGCTGGCCGGATTGGCGGCCGGATCCACCGGAATGATCGCGTAAGTGATCTGGCCCTGCGCCAATCCCTGGTAGTCGGCGAAATGGATGCCCAACTCGCGCTCCAGGGGTCCCACGGCCGCGGTTTGCAGCTTGTCCTGGAACTTGTCCTTGAACGCCTTGAGCGCCGCGTCGCGCCAGATCCGGCCCAGCGCCGAATTGGTCAGAACTCCCAGCGCCTTGCCGGCGTCCGGGACCGACACCACCAGCACCGTGTCCCGGGGCAGCAACTTCTCCGCCGGCGGTTCCGCCGCGCCGGCGTCCCGGACGCCCAACAACATGGCCAACAGCCAAAAACAAGCAATTCTCATGGGGCGGCAGGCGCGCGCGTCAGTCGGCGGAAGTTTTCTTCAGACGGCGGGACGGTTCCAGGTAACGGTAGGGATTGCTGGGATTGTCGTTGTCGTATGCAAAAGAATCCCGGTGCTTCAAAAAGAAGATGACCGAATCCACCGGAATGGCAAAACCCAGGCCCTCGCCGGAAGTGATTTTCATGTTGGTCACGCCGACCACTTCGCCGCGCAGGTTGAACAGAGGGCCGCCGCTGTTGCCCGGGTTGATCTGGGCGGTGGTCTGCAAATACAAATTGCCCTGCAACTGCCGGGTCTTGGTGCTGACAATGCCCTCTGTCACGCTGCGCTCCAAACCCAGCGGGCTGCCGATGGCAAAGACCCGTTCTCCCACAGCCAGCGTGTCCGAGTCGCCCAGCGAAACGGAGGCGAATTTCGGCGCGCCCTTGTCCTCCACCTTGAGCAGCGCCAGGTCGCCAAATTTATTGAGCGAGACGATTTTGACCTGTTTGTAAATGTTCCGCTCCAACTCCCCGTTCTTCTGCTGGAAGACTTCCACCGAAATCTGCGTTTCATCTTCCGTCACATGAAAATTGGTGATGAGAAACCCGTCTTCGTTGATGAAAAATCCCGAACCCAGCCCGCCGGGCGTCCGCACCTGGACGACCGCCGCGCCCAGTTCGGCGGCCAATTCGCGCACACTCCGCTCCTTGAGAAGGCCGGCCTCGATGGAATAGAATCCCGGTCCCGAAGCGGCGCCGGGCCGCGGCGCGGCGGCGGGCGGCGGCGCCGCGGGCGCATCGGGAACCGCCGCCGCCGGGAGGGCCGGGGCGGCGCTTCTTGCCTCGGGCGCGTTATCGTTGAGCAACTGGAGGATCTGGCTGCGGGGAATGACCAGCACCGTGTAGCCGATGTCAACCACAATTTCATCGCTTTTTACCGCCAGAATGGTGCCGCTGACGGACGCTCTGTCCTTCAGTTGCACGGTGGCGGCGGGCAGGGCGAGGCCGCCCAGGAGCAAGGGCACGCATACAATCTGTTTCCACATGCCCTTACAGTAGCGGAACCGGTGAAAATAACAAGGGCGGCCCGGCGAAATCTTCATTCCCCGCTCCAGCCGGCCGGTCTGCCCCATCCGGCCGATCTGTCCGATCCGTCCCATCGGTCCTATTTTTCAATCCACCGTCCGCCGGTGGCTCGCGGCTCTCTTTTCCCCGCTTGCAATCCCCCCGCCTTTGGGTTGTTCTTGCGGCCATGAAACTGGATTTCATGCCGTTCGATCTGCGCCTCAAACACAAATGGGCCGTCTCCAGCGGCCTCCAGTCCGGCGCGGATCAAAGCCGGGCCGCCGTCGTGCTGCTCCGCTTGACCGACGGCCCGGCCATCGGCTGGGGCGAGGCGCCCGCCACCTCGCGTTACCACGAAACGGTCGCCTCCATCACCGCTTTTCTGGCGCGCGTTCAGCCCGAAAAACTCTCCTTCGCCAACCTCCCGGCCGGCGCGGACTATTTGGAAAAGCTGGCGCCGGGCAATGTCTCCGCCAAATGCGCCGTCAATGTGGCCCTGGCCGACGGCGCGGCCCGCCTGGCCGGCCAGCCCCTTTATGATTTTCTCAACCTCGGCTTTACCGAAGGCAAACATCTCACCTCTTTCAGCATCGGCCTGGACACGCCGAAAAAAATCCGCGAAAAGGTCCTGGAAGCCGGCTCCTTCCCCGTCCTGAAACTCAAGGTGGGCGCGGCCGGCGACCGCAAGAATCTGGCCGCCCTGCGCGAAGCAGCCCCGCTCAAAACCATCCGCGTGGACGCCAACGAAGCCTGGCCTGTCAAGGAGGAGGCCTTGCGGCAAATCGAATGGCTGGCCCGGGACCCGCACATGGAATACATCGAACAGCCCATGCCCGCCTCCACGCCGGTCCGGGATTTGGCCTGGCTCAAGCAACGCTCCCCCCTGCCGGTTTTTGGCGATGAATCCTATCATCATGCCGGCGACGCCGCGCGTTGCGCCGAGTGCTACCACGGTGTCAACATCAAACTCATCAAGACCGGCGGCATCCTCCAGGCCGCCGATGCCTTGAAGGCCGCCCGCCGCGCCGGGCTGAAAACCATGATCGGCTGCATGGTCCAATCCAGCATCAGCACCAGCGCCGGCGCGCACCTGGCCGAGCTGGCCGACTGCCTGGATCTGGACGGAAACCTTCTGGTCCGCAACGATCCCTTTGCCGGCCCGACAGTCAAGAATGGAATCCTCTCCTTTGCCGCCGCCGGGGAACCGTTCGGCCTGCGCGTCCGCCCCCGCAAATCCGATCCCTTTGCCTCATAAGCCCAAACGAACGAAGTTTTGAAGAAGGGCGCGCAGCCAGGATGGTCCTGTTGCGAAACCTGTTGCGAAAAAAATTGCCGGAGCGGAGGGATGCGGCAATAATGAGAGGCCATGCATGATCCGAGAACCACCGCCGCGCTGCTGAAAAAGGAGACGCTGTTGCGCCCGGCGCTGGCCATGGTGCTGGGCAGCGGTTTTCAACACACCCTGGGGGAGTTCGATCCGGCGCTGGAACTGGCCTACGGCCAGTTGCCCGGGTTCCCCACCGTGGGCGTGACCGGCCACGCCGGGAAGCTGGTCTTTGGTCACTTCGACCACATCCCCGTCCTGGTGCTCAAAGGGCGCGCGCACTATTACGAAGGGCACGACATGGCCCGGGTGACGTTCCCGGTGCGGGTGCTGGCGGAATTTGGGGTGCGCGCCTTATTGTTGACCAATGCGGCCGGGGCGGTCAACCGCCTGTTCCGTTCCGGCGATTTCATGGTGTTGGAGGACCACATCAATTTGATGGGGGCCAATCCGCTGCGCGGGCCGGGGCTGGCCGGGCTGCCGCGGTTTGTGGATTTGACGCGGGTTTACGATGCCGGACTGATGGCGCTGGCCAGGAAGGCGGCCAAGGCGAGCAAGCTGCGCTGGCATTCGGGCGTCTATCTGGCGGTGTCCGGCCCCACCTACGAGACTCCGGCGGAGATTCGGATGTTCCGGCGGCTGGGCGCCGACGTGGTGGGCATGAGCACCGTGCCGGAGGCAATTGTGGCGCGGCAATGCGGGCTGGCGGTGGCGGCGGTCTCGTGCATCACCAACGCGGCGGGCGGCGACGCCCGGACCGGCCAACTGGCCCATCACGACGTTCTGGCCATGGGCGAAAAGAGGAAGGACGCGGTGGCGAAATTCCTGAAAACTTTCGCGCAACTTTACGCGGGCAGGTAGGCGCGGCTTTCAGGAGGGGCGACGGAGGGATTGAGGGCCGGAATAGACGCATGGGAGGAATGGGAGTTATTGGGGCGCAACCGGCCGGCGGGGACGGAGGGATTGGGGATGTCACAAGGCGCGGAGCCAATCCAGTTCGCGCGCTTTGAGGACGCCGATGAATTCCAGCGCGTATCCGGCAAGCCCAAGAAGGATGCCGATGCTGACGAAGCGAACGTTCTGGGTCAGCAAGTAAATAAGAATGATCGCGCCGGCGCTCAGGGCAAGAAGGGAGATTTTTTGACAAGTTTGGGGGTCGAGAGTCGCCGCCACAAAAGGCAGCGCCGCCGCGACCATGCCGAGAAACAGGACGCCCCAGCCAAGTCCGTGCGCGATGTCGCCGCCCGCGACATAAATCGTCATGCCTCCGCCGAAATTCGGCATGGCTTGAGCCAGGGGCATTTGGTTCAGCATATTGTTCATGGCTTGTTGGGTGTTGATGACGAACCACGGAAAAAAGAATCCAATGAGCAGGAGCGCCGCGCCGATCCACACCATCCTGCGATGGGGCGCCGGGGCGGATTGAGGCGGGCGCGCCGGGGCCGAATGGGCCAGCGCATGGAGCAATTCGGCGCTTTCCTGGGCGGTGATTTTGCCGTCATCGAGCATTTTAAGGACGCGCTCGCGTTCCGGGGGAATGGCCTCGGTTGCGGGCGCGGGGGTTTTTGTGGTGTCCATGGCCAAGCTCAAGATGGGAAAGGCCAGCAGCGCCAGGAGGGCCAGCGCCACGGGAGCCCAGAAGGAACATCCGAAACCGAGCCAAAGACATAGGGAAATCACGATGGCGCACACCAGATTGCCGCCGCGCAACCAGGCGCGGATGCCTTCCATGCCGTGAGCCTTCTCCGCGTCGGTCACCTCGCCCGCAATCCAGGTAAGGTACAGTTTGGCGAGGAACGGGATGGCCGCCAACGGAAGGAGAAAGGCGAGACCCACATCAACCGCAACATCGAATTGGTCATTGGTGACCATATAGCCGGCCGCCACGGAGGCCATTGGCCAAATGTGACGGACTCCATAGTAGACGAGACCGACGGACGCGATCTCCGCAGCCACCAATAACAGTGCAGCTTTGCCACGCGAGATGCGGAGATAGCGGCCATAGATGTTCGCGATTAACCCGACAACAAATATGGCCAGGGCAACGACTGCGACCGGGCCGAAGATATCGTCGCTTTGAATGATCTGCATATGGTTCATGCGGTTCTCTCTTTCAATAGTTGGGTTGCTTCCTGCACGGAGATTTCTCCCCGCTCCAGTTGTTCGAGGATTTGAGTGCGGTTGATGGGCGTTCCCTTGTTGCCCAGAAGTTCATTGACCAGATCCAGGCGTTTGCAGACGGTCGGATAGGAAATGCCCAGTTCCTTTTCGACATCGCGGATTTTTCCCTGGCAACGCAGGAAAGTGAGGGCGAATTCCTGCAAATCCGGCGGCAGGCGGAAGAAGAGGGGTATCTGCAATTCGGAATCAATCTGGGTCTTGCATCCACAGCAGGAGAGGCGCACGATGGCCAGATCATCGCCGCAAAAGGGGCAGCGCGTGATGAGTTTTTTGCCGGCAGTGGACGGATTATTCATTTAATAATTCAATACAATAATTGAATAATTCAATGAGTCAACGGAAAATAATAACTATTTTTGATGAATAGGTTGATTTATCGGTTTTGGCAGAAAACAAAGCTCGGTAGGATCTGTCGGATCGGACGGATCGGACGGATCGGACGGATCGGACGGATCAGACGGATCAGGCGGACCGCAATGCGGCGACGCTTCGGCAATCGCCACCACAATCGGTTGTTATTTCCGATTGCCGGGCGTGGTTCCGCCAGTGCAGACTTGAAGGTTGGCGTCGAAGACCAGTTTGGCGGTGGAAAGCTCCTCAGAGAGGGCAAGGTCCTGATGGTGGTGCCGGGAAACGGCTTCCACAATGGTCAAATCCAGCCCCCACAGGCCGAGCAGGCATCCTCCCACCTCGGCGTGGGAGTAGCCCAGGACTTCGGTCTCCGTTTGCCAGAGGGGGGCGTCTCGTTTGTTGGCCAGGGCGAGGATGTCGGCGTAGGCCCCGGGGGAATTGGCGGCCAGCATCACCTTGCCGACGTCGTGCAGAATGCCGGCGACAAAGGCGGACTCGAGCAGGGCGGATTTGGCGCGCCGCTCTCTGGCCAGTGTTTCGGCGGCCTGGGCCACCGCCAGCGCATGTTGCCATTCGGCGGCAGGACTAAAGCCGCGACACATTTTCTCGTCAGCAAAGGCAAAGGCCCAGGCGGACATGACGAGGGATTGAAGGCGCACCGCGCCTATCAAGGCAATGGCGTCTGAAATGGAGGTGATGGGGTGGGCCAATCCCAACGCGGCGGAGTTGACGACTTTAAGAAGTTGCGCGGTCAAGCCCACATCTTGGGCGACGATGCGGGCGACCTTGCCCAACTCATACTGCGGGTCTTGCAGGGCTTCGACGACGCGGCGATGGGACTCGGGCAGGCTGGGAATGGTGCGCAGGCGCGGCAGGATCATGCGGAACTCCGGCCGGGTGAGCCACTGGTTGACGAGCACGGCGCGTTCGATCCGGTCCGCCCAGGTTTCGGGGGATTCTTCCTCGCGCAAGATGGTGGGGGGAAATCCCTCCAGGGACCGATAAGGCCCGTCATCGCTGCTGGTGCAAACGACGAACCGGGAACAGGAGGGACACCGGTTCTCCAGAAGATTCAGCGTGAGTTTCACCAGAGACACGTTTTGGGAATAGAAAATGATGCCGTCCATGTGGCTGGCCCCGATCACCGCGGCCAGTTCCTGGCCCTGATAAGCAACGGGCATCAAGGACCGGCGGTACTTGGGGAGACGGGTCTCGATGTGATGTCGCTGCTCCGGGGTTTCCGCCCAGACACACAAACGCTTGGGGCCGGTGGCTTCTTTTACGGTCATACTTTCACGAGGGCGTGAAAAGCGGGTTCGGCGCTTTTTCCGCAGACTGCTCTGGGAATAGTGGGCGCAACGGGCGGGCGGAGCAAGAGAGAAATCGCAGCCATTTTCCTTCCCTTTGCCGCGGCGGGGGGTAAGTTCTGCACGGTATGAAGCTTGGATTTGACTCCATTGAATCGGTCCTGTACGACTTGCGCAAGGGACGGATGGTGGTGGTGGTGGACGATGCCGATCGGGAGAATGAAGGCGATCTCATCATGGCCGCCGAGTGCGTCAGCCCGGCGGCGGTCAATTTCATGGCCAAGCACGGCCGCGGCCTGATCTGTGTGCCGACCACCTACGAACGCCTCAAGCAATTGGGCATCGAACAAATGGTCCTGCAAAGCGCGGACAGTTTTCGCACCGATTTCCAGGTCAGCGTGGACGCCTCGCAGGGCATCTCGACGGGCATCAGCGCCTCGGACCGCGCCCGCACCATCCAGGCCATGGCCAGCCCGACCGCGGTGCCCGGCGATTTGGTCCAGCCCGGCCATGTCTTCCCGCTGCGCGCCAAACCGGGCGGCGTCCTGCAACGCGCCGGCCACACCGAGGCGACGGTGGATTTGGTCAAGCTGGCGGGGGCGCGGCCCATGGGGGTGTGCTGCGAGATCATGAGCGATGACGGCTCGATGGCGCGGCTGCCGGAGTTGAAACGATTTTCCCGCGCCCACAAACTGAAAATTTGCACCGTCGAAGACCTGATCCATTACCGGCGCGCGCGGGAGAAATTGGTCCAGCACCTGGAAGTGGTGAAGATGCCGACGGCTTACGGGGATTTTGATTTGCATCTGTATGTTTCCCAGACCGACGGCCAGCATCATCTGGCCCTGGTGTGCGGGGAGGTGGCGGGAAAGGAAAATGTGCTGGTGCGCGTCCATAGCGAATGTTTGACGGGGGATGTCTTCGGTTCGCGGCGGTGTGATTGCGGGCCGCAATTGCACCAGGCGATGCGGCAGATTGCGGAGGCGGGAAGCGGGGTGATTGTCTATATGCGGCAGGAGGGCCGGGGCATCGGCCTGGCCTCCAAGATCAAGGCTTACAAATTGCAGGAGCGCGGTTACGACACGGTGGAGGCCAATCTCAAACTGGGTTACGGGCAGGACTTGCGGGAGTATGGCTTGGGGGCGCAGATTCTGGCGGATCTCGGTTTGAAAACCATTTGTTTGCTGACCAACAATCCCCGCAAAGTCGTCGGCCTGGAAGGGTACGGCCTGGAAATCGTCCAGCAGCTTCCGATCAAGGCTGGCGCCAACCGCCACAACCGGAAATATCTCCGCACCAAGCGGGAGAAGCTGGGGCATTTGCTGTGAGGCTTATTTATGTTGACACCCGTGAAGAATCGAAAATGGAGCGCGCAAACCAGCGCGTTCGCGGTGGTCGCCTCGCGTTACAACACCCGCTACGTGGACGGGATGCTCATGGCCGCCATGCGCGAACTGAAACGGGCGCGCGCGGAATGGATCCGGGTCGTGCGGGTGCCGGGGGCGTATGAAATCCCGGTGGTGGTGGCGCGGCTCCTGGAGGGGCGGCAGGCGTGGGCGGGGATTATCTGTCTGGGCGTGATCATTCGCGGCGAGACGGTTCATGCGCGGCAGATTGGCGATGCCGTGAGCGCTTCGCTGGCGCGGCTGCAAATCGAGCGCGGCGTGCCGGTGATTCACGAGGTTCTGCTTCTGGAAAACGAGGCGCAGGCCCGGGTGCGCTGCCTGGGCAAGACCCATAATCGCGGCGCCGAAGCGGCCCAGACGGCGCTGGAAATGGCCCGCGTCATGGCCTCCCTGGAATAGGATGGCCGGTTTTATGGAATTTGAATTCTGAATTAGGAAAGGGGAGATGTCTTCCTTTCACTATTCTCCATTCACAATTCACCATTCTCAGGCGGTCCGCATCAGTGGCTTGTGTTTGAGCCTGCTTCGCGGCTTGGCGGGTTTTGCTTCCACGGGAACTTCCAACGGCTGGTTGGGCGTCTCCGGGGGCAAATAGAGGTAACGGCCGCAAGTCTCGCACATCTGAATGTCGTCGCCGTGCATCAGCGTGTTGATGGCGCCAATGGGAATGCGCATGTGGCAACCCGTGCAGACTTGGTTGCGCACAATGGCCACGCCTTTCTTGCCCCGGACGGCCAGGCGGTCATAATGCTCCAGGATGGGCAGCGGGATTTTCCGGCGCAGTTGGGAGATCGCCGCTTCCGCGCTGCTGCCGCGCACGTCGGCAAACTCAAGTTCCTGGAGCCTCAGCAGATTCTGAAAAAGTTCTTTCATGGGTTTGATTTCAGGCAGATGCGTGATTCTTCACACCAGAACGGAAACAGTCAAGCGGGAAAAGAAGCCGAAAAAGAACCGACGCCGAGTTCCTCCAAACTTTCGGCGCCGATTCGCGGATTGATCGGATGTGAAATGGTTCAGATCGGATCAATGTTGTTTCCGGTTTTGGCGTTTGGAGCCTTTTTGCGCTGCCGGCGCCGGCGCCGGGGCGCTGGCGGCCTGGGGTTGGGACGGTTTCGGGGCATCGCCACAGCCACACGCAGCGGCTTTGCAGTCGCTGGCGGCCGGGGCGGCGGTCATGGGGGACGGAGTGTTTGCGGGTTCGCTCATAGTAATTATTTCGTTATTGTTTAATGGCTGCAATGGAACGCAGCCGGGAATCCTTTTCGCAAGAGACATGCCAGCCGGATTTTGCCCGCGGAAAAGGAAGGCAAGGCATTGCGTTGTAACCGGATGCAGCGAAGGGATGCCATCCCGCCCGGCCTGCGAGAGTTCGCAACTTGGAATTTCTCGAAGGCGAACTGCGAATTCTCGTTTGTCAACGGCCGCCAAACTGGCCGGCGCGGTGCGCAAGTCCGGCCAAGAGGTTGGCAACAAATGGTGAGTGTTGCCCTGTGGACGCGATAACTTTGGATGTATGATGATTTGTGCCGGAAGAGCCGCAATCCATGACCCAAAAACGATCCAGACAGCGCCCGCGTTGCCAAACTGTCAGCCGATGACCTATGCCATTGGCGCCTGATTATGAGCCGGAGTTCGATTCGCTGAGGGATCTCCTCCTGGAGATCGCGCCGGAGCGTTCGGTGGAGCATCTGCTGCGCAAGGTCGTCCAGCGCCTCGCGGAACGCCCTCATGCGGTGCTGGCGCGCCTCTGGTTGCTCGATAAAGGCGATCTTTGCCCATCCTGCCCCATGCGTCCCCTCTGCCCGGACCAAACGCGCTGCCTGCACCTGGTCGCCAGCGCCGAGTCTTCGCTGGGAGCGCCCAGGGAACAGGCGCGGCCAACGGAGCGGGAATTGCGGCGGGTTCCCGTCGGCGCGGGCGCGATTGGCCGCATTGCCGCCACCGGCCAGCCGATGGTCAGCAACAACCCCGACGGGGAACTGGACGGATTTGGCGAGCGGGGATGGGCGGTTGGCCAGGGGATTCGCGGATTCGGCGCCCAGCCGATTATCTTTCAGAACGAAGTCCTGGGAGTGATCGCCCAATTCAACCGCATTCCGACCCCGGACCAGTCCCCCGCCTGGCTGAGGATCTTCGCCGATCACATCGCCGCCGCCATCGTCAACGCGCGGGCTTTTGAAGAAATCGAGCAACTCAAGGCGCATCTGGAACTGGAAAACACGTTTCTTCAGGAGGAAGTCCAGGAGGCCAAGGCGCTGGGCGAAATGATTGGGCAGAGCGCGGCCTTGAAGCGGCTGCTGCGCGAAGTGGAAATGGTGGCGCGAACCGATGCCACGGTGCTGATTCTTGGCGAATCCGGCACGGGCAAGGAACTAATCGCCCGCGAAATTCACAAGAACAGCCGGCGCGGCCAGCGGCCGATGATCCGCGTCAATTGCGCTTCCATTCCCAGGGAACTTTACGAGAGCGAGTTCTTCGGCCACGTCAAAGGCGCGTTCACCGGCGCGCTCAAGGACCGGGCGGGCCGTTTCGAGGCCGCCCAGAGCGGCACCTTGTTTTTGGATGAAGTGGGCGAGATTCCATTGGAGTTGCAGAGCAAATTGCTCCGGGTGTTGCAGGAAGGGCAATATGAACGGGTCGGCGAAGAGAGAACCCGCACGGTGGACGTGCGGATTATTGCCGCCAGCAACCGGGATCTTCCCAGGGATGTGGAAGCGGGGCGCTTTCGCCAGGACCTTTATTATCGCCTCAATCGTTTTCCGATGAAGGTGGCCCCGTTGCGGGAACGCAAAGAGGACATCCCCCTGCTGGCGGCGCATTTCCTGGACAAAACCATTCGCAAACACCAACTGCCACGGGCCCGCCTCACCCAGGCGCATATCGCCCAGCTCCAGAACTATGACTGGCCCGGCAACGTGCGCGAATTGCAGAACATGATCGAACGCGCCTTGATTCTCGCCCAAAATGGAGTGCTCTGGTTTGACCTCCCGGACAATCAGAGGACCACGGTGACCGCGCCAGTTGCGCCGGCCGCCGGGGATGGAGCCGGGCCGGCCATTCTGAGCGACGCCGAACTGCGGCAGCGCGAGCGCGGCAATACAGTCGCCGCCCTCAACAAAACCGCCTGGAAAATTCACGGCCCCGGCGGCACCGCCGAACTGCTTGGCCTCAAGCCCACCACCTTGATTTCCCGCATCAAGAAACTGGGACTCAAAAAGCCCCCTTCCAAAGCGGCCCTTCCCGCCGCCGGCAACTGACGCTCCCCGCAACCGGCCGGTTGTAGCGGGCGCAAAGGCAGGACGGCGCGCGGCAGGCGCCGGATGGGCCGGCGTTATACTACCCGGAACTGGTCGGCGTCCGGCTGGAAGACGTGGCCTGCGTGAGCGGCAACCGCCCGCGCAACCTGGCCAATTTCGAGAAAGTCTTGGAAATCTAACCACTCGGCAAAATCATCCCCCAGCTTTGGCTTGCGCCACGGCCTAAGATCAGCAATAATGACGGCATGAAGGCCGACATCCTTGAAAACGAATTAAAGAGCCTCCCGGAAACGGAACGCGCGCGAATCATCCGAGGGGCGCTCCAGGAGCTTTCTCCGCCCGCCCTCAAGGCCCTGGAACGGCAGTTGCGGCGTTTCGCGCATCCGGAAGTGCCGGAAGAAGTTTGGACTGGTTTCGAAGAAGCGGAAGATGGCCGGGGCATTGAGATTCGAGACGAGCATTTCGAACATCCGCCAGTTTGAAAGGGTTATATCTCGATGGGGATACGGTGGTCACAACCAATGTCGGGACGCACTCGATTTACCGGTCGTGAAACAATTGATTGGCCGCCTGCTTTTCGCGCACGCGCCAAATTTCTTCCAGAAAATCGTTCTTCATATTTTGGTTTCACTTTCCATCCGCCGCCAATACCTATAATTGACGTTTGGGAAAAGGTTGTCGGTCCACTCCAGGGCGGAGAGCCAGGGTTCGTCAATCTCGCGCCGGGTGAGCTGGCCGTGGAGGGCCAGGAAGCAGCGGAGGTGCTCCTTGACGCGCGCGGCGGCGTAATCGGGGCTGGTGCCGGTGTGCAGGATGAAGGGCCAGTCGCTGGACTGGGCGAGAAGCAGTTCGCGGGCGGCCTGTTTCAAGGCGCGCTCCAGCAGGCCGCCGGCGCAGGGGAATTTTTGCGCCAGTTCCACCATGCGGGCTTGCGCGGCCCGGAGATGGGGATAAATCCACTGGTTGCTCTCGTTGAGCCAGACGCGCCAATAGCCTTCCTCGCCCCAACTGGAGGCGGCGGGCATGGCCACCTGATGGGTGGTGTGCAGGCGCAGATATTCGCCGGGCGTTGTGAGCCGGAACACCTGCTGGTCGCAAGCGGCCTTGCGCACGAAGTAATTCAAAAACTCCGGCCCTTCATACCACCAATGGCCGAATAATTCCGCGTCGTAAGGCGCCATCACAATCGGCGGACGGTCCATGACGGCCCCCAGCTTGGCGAATTGCTCCAGGCGCGACCCCAGGAAATGGCCGGCGTGCTCATCGGCCGCGCGCAGGGCCGCCGCGCGATCATAAACCTGCTTCTCCGCCGCCGGGCCGGTGATGCGGTGGTATTTTATCCCGGTGAAACTCCGCGTGTCCGGCGCGGGCAAATAAGGTTTGACGTAATCGAAATCCAGGTCAAAGCCGATGTCCCGGTAAAAATCGCGATAGCGGAAATCGCCCGGATAGCCTTCCTGTTTGCTCCAAACTTGCTTGGCGGATTCAAAATCGCGCCCGAAGGCCGCCACGCCGCCGGGCGTATAGACCGGGGCATAGACTCCGTAGCGGGGCCGCGGCCGGGCGCACAACAGACCGTGGGTGTCGGTGACGAACCAGCGGATGTTGGCCTGCTGCAAAACTGTTTCGACGCCTTCCGCGAAGGCGCATTCGGGCAGCCAGATGCCTTGCGGATCGCGCCCAAAGCATTCCTGGTAATCGTCCCGCGCCACCAGGATTTGCGCGCGCAGGGAGGGCGGATCATCGGCCAGCAGCGGCAGCAGGGCGTGGGTGGCGGCGCAGGTGGCGATTTCCAACAGGCCCTGTTCCTGAAATTCCCGGAACGGGCGCAGCAAATTGCGCCCGTGGGCGGCGTAAGTGTCGCGAAGGTCGCTCAGGCGATGGTGATACATCCACGCCAGTTCCCGAAAGGCGCGGTCCCAGTGGGTGCGATGGATTTCCTTCTCCGCCAGCTCGATCAGGCCGGTGAGATGGCGCCAATACCTCTCCTGCAGTTGCGGGTCCTGCAACATGGCGCACAACGTCGGGGAGAGGGACATGGTGAGGCGGGCGTCCATGCCGTCGGCCAGCCAGCCGTCCATGATCTGGACCAGGGGAATGTAAGTCTCGGTGACCGCCTCAAAAAGCCAGTTCTCCTCGAGAAATTTCTCGTGCTCCGGGTGGCGCACGAAAGGCAGGTGCGCGTGCAATAGGAGGGCAAAGTGGCCTTGCATTGGGAACCGGGTCCGTCAGGCCGCGGCGCCGGCCGACGGGGGTTGCAGCTTCTCATCCTGGGGATGCGCCGCCACTCCGCCTTGATACTGGCTGGCGCGGCTGAACTTTAATTCCGCCTGGCGCGTTTCCACGCCGTCCGCCGAGCGCGCCGCCACGGGCAACTCATAATGGCCATCGGGCAGGGCGAAGCGGAAGCTGAAACTTCCGTCCGGCCGCAACTGGATCCGCCGCCCGCCCATGGTCACGGTCGCATCCGGTTCCGTGGAACCGTAAACGATCAATTCGGCGTTGACGTTGAACCAAAAGCCCCGCGGCCGTTCCAGCCGGCCCGACGGACTGCCGACGCCGCCAAACGCCGCGGCCGGAGAGAACGGCAGGCCCATTTGCGCCGCGCCGATGGAGGAAACTTCGCGCTCAAGCTGGCGGCGGATCAACTCGGTCACCTCGAGCGAGCCGATCCAAATCCGGCGCGCGGGGTCCAGCATAACGACCTCCGCAAGGGCTTTTTCCTGGGCGGCCGTCCAGGGGCCGGCGATCTGCTCCGGTTCCGGCAAGCTGGCAAAGCCCTCGGCGCGCAACTCCTGCACCGCCTCCGCCAGCGGCCCATTTTCGCGCACCGCCGCCTGGACCGAGGACAGCAGTTGCGCAAGAGGCACGTCGGACGGAATGGTGGCGAAGCGAACGGCGGTGTCGTCCGACACCGAATCCGGCGGCGTCAGGGTGGCGGCGGAACGGGCCAGTTCGGCCCATTTTGTCGCCGCGTCGCAATAGCCCAGGGTGGCAACGTATTTGGCGCCTGCATGGGGCGCCGGCACAAACCAGTGCCGCGATTCCGGATGGAGATGGATCTGCAAGAGCGGCTGGCCTTCCGGCGTGTTGCGATAAAGCCGCAGCAGAAGATGTCCGTCGGCGGAGAGGGCGTTGTATTTTGATAATTGCGCGGCGGTGAAATCCCAGTGGGCGTAAAGCCAGCGCGGATCGCGCGCCGCCAGAAACAATTGTTGCGTGCCGTAGGATTCGGGCAACTCCCCCCCGGCGCGCGCCGGAACAACTGGCGGCGGAGCCGGCCCCAGCACGTAACGCCGTCCGGGGCCGCTCGCCGGCGAGTGCGCGGCCTCGTCCCCCTCCAACAAAATGGGCGGAATCCCCAAGCGGGCGGGCTTGGCGGATTTTTTCGGTTTGACGGCGGAAGCGCGCGCAGCCTTGTCCGGGCCGGCCGCAGCGACCTTTTGGAGTGCGGGATCTGGCTCCCGCTTGTTGGCACGGCCGGCTTTCACCGGGGCCGTCGGAGCAGGCGCGGCCTTGGCCGGGCCGGCCGCAGCAACCTTCTGGAGCGCAGGAGCTTGCTCCCGCTTTGGGGCGCGGCCAGATCTCACCGGAGCCGCCGGAGCGGGAGCCGCTTTGGCTGCGACAACAGCAGACGAGCCGGCGGCGGCGGAGATCTCCTTTTTACGCGGCTGGGCCGCGGGCGGCGGGGTGGGAGTGGCGGCTGTGGCGGCTTTGGCCTTTGCTTTGGGCGGAGAATCCGGTCTTCTTGATTTCATAAATCATGGCGTGCGGGAAGCTTGTCATAAAGCTCGAACTACTATCGCCGAGGCTCTTCCCGCCCGCAACCAGAAAATTCCCCGTTCCCGACGGAACTTGCTTGCCAAGAACAGCCGGTGTCGTTTAAATGCATCTTGTCCGGTCAAAAAAACTATGAGCCAAAGCAATGCCGCGCCGCTCTCCGCTGAAGGCGGCTCCCAGTCTCTCGTCTTTGTTGTGGACGACTCCGCGATGTTGGTGGAGTTTGCCGCCATGGTCCTGGAATCGGCCGGCTACGCAGTCAAACAATTCACCGAACCTGGCAACCTCCTCAAGGCGCTGGGCGAGAGCGCGCGCCGGCCGGCGTTGCTGGTGACGGATTACGACATGGGACCCCATGCCATGAACGGATTGGATTTGATTGTCCACTGTCACGAAATTCATCCTTCCATGAAAGCCATCCTGGCGAGCGGCACGGTGGACGGATCGGTCACCCTGCATCACCCGGCCCGGGTGGACCGGTTCTTGAGCAAGCCCTATCCGCCGGCGCAACTCAAGGCGATGGTGGCGGATTTGCTGAAATGAATGACATTCCGCCTTGAATCTCCGGGGCGGAAAACTTATCTTGGCAGCCGGCTGGTGGCTATAGCTCAATTGGTAGAGTCCAAGCTTGTGGAGCTTGTTGTTGCGGGTTCGAATCCCGTTGGCCACCCCACTTTCCTTCCTCCCCGTTGTCGCTTGGTCAAAAACTGCCACGATCCCGTCAGCGATGCGCCGCAGTCCGCCACCCGACATCGGCGGGCGGGGTATTTCACGGGGCTGCATGCCATTGCCCATGCCATTGCCCAAAGTTGACGGCTGCCTTTTCCGGGCCTACTTTGGCGGCGAATGATTGCTGGAAAACAGACGGCGGCCCCGAGCCAGACAGCGCAGGCTGTTCGTGTCGGGGATGAACGGCTGATCAAGGTCACCCCGAACGCGGCCCGCAAGGTGAGCGCGCTCCTGCAGAAGCAGGGGCGGCCCGGCGGCGTGCTGCGCGTGGCGGTGGTGGGGGGCGGTTGCTCGGGGCTGCAATATGAAATGGACCTGCAAGACCAGCCGGCCAGCCGCGACATCCTGGTGGAAAGCGGCGGCGTCAAGGTGGTGGTGGATCCGAAAAGCGCGCTCTATGTCGCGGGGAGCGAGCTGGATTTTGTGGACGCGCTGCTGGAGGGCGGATTCAAGATCAAGAATCCCAACGCGGCCAGCAGTTGCTCGTGCGGCAAGAGCTTCAGCGCCTGACCCTCCGTCGCAGGCTGGAAATTCGCCCTGCCGAACGCGCCGCCGCATTCTTCAATGACCCGCGGATCATCAAAAATCATGGGTTCGGTTCACTCCATCCATAAAACACCGGCAGCCGCACTTTGTTGTAAGAAAATGAGGGATTTTTCCATCCGCCTCCTTGCAGGATTCGGCACAGCCGTCTGGACTGCTTGGACGAAGTGGACGATGTGGAATCCGCCAGGCGGCGAACCGGGCCGCCGCTACTTCGCGCGCAAGGTGTCAAAGACAGTCTCGGCCAGTTTGCGGGCGTGAAAAGGCTTCTGGATGAAGGCGGCCCCCGGGACGGGCGGAAAATCCCCGGCCAGCCGCCCGCTGTCGTAGCCGCTGGTGTAGATGACTTTCAGGCCCGGTTTTTCGGCCTGAAGGATCTTGGCCAGTTCCTGGCCGCTCATGCCGTCGGGCAAAACCAGGTCGCTCAAGAGCAAATCAATCTTCGTCTTTTGTTGCGCCCAGATTTCCAGGGCGGCTTTTCCCGTGGAGGAATCGAGGACTTTGTAGCCGTAGCTTTCCAGAATGTGGTGCATGAGCTTGAGCAGCGGCGCTTCGTCTTCCACCAACAAAATGGTCTCGGCCCCGCCAATGACTTTTTGCTCCCCGGACGGCATCATCAGCGGAACGCTCTTTTCGTGCCACGCCGGGAGATAGACCTGGAAGGTGGCGCCTTCCCCCAGGCGGCTGGACACCTGGATCCAGCCCTGATGCTGTTTGACAATGCCATAGACGGTCGCCAGCCCCAGGCCGGTGCCGCGCCCCAGTTGCTTGGTGGTGAAAAACGGCTCGAAAATGCGGCCCAGATTCTCCGGGGCAATGCCGCACCCGGTGTCGCTGAAGGTCAGGCAGACGAACGAACCGGGCGCCGCGTCCGGATTGAGCCGCGCCTGCGCCTGGTCAATTTGCGCCGCGGCGGTGCGGATGAGAAGCCGGCCTCCTTTGGGCATGGCATCGCGCGAGTTGACCGCCAGGTTCATCAGGACCTGCTCCAGCATGCCCAGGTCCGCCTTGATGGAAGGCAGGCCGGGCGCAAAATCCAGCCGCAAGGAAATGTCCTCGCCCAAAATGCGCCGGAGCATTTTGCCGACATTGTTGACGACCTCGTTCAAATCCGCCACTTGGAGATGCAGTTCGTGCTTGCGGCTGAAGGTCATCAACTGGCGGGTCAGGTCGCTGGCCCGCTTGGTGGCGGCGGCGATTTCTTTGAGGGAGTCGGCCGCCTTGGCGCCGGCCGGCGGCCCGGCCATGAGCATGCCCGCGTGGCCGCTGATGACGGTGAGAAGGTTGTTGAAATCGTGCGCAATGCCGCTGGCCAACTGCCCCACCGACTCCATTTTCTGCGCCTGGCGCAACTGCGCCTCCAGTCCGGAACGCTCGGTCACATCCATCACCAGGGAAAGCCAGGCCTTGCGCGGGCCGATGGCCAGGCCGTGCGAGGTGATTTCCAACTCCAAGAACTTCCCGTCCCGCACCCGATGCCGCCAGACGCCGGAGTTGCCGGCGCAGGGCGCCAGCTTGGACAGCCGTTGGCGGAAGGCGGGGATGTCCTGGGGCAGCGCCAGGTCCAGGAGTGTCATGGCCAGGAATTCATCCCGGCTGTAACCGTAGAGCTGCACGGCCGCGTCGTTCACCGCCAGAAAGGCGAAGCTGGTCTGATCGTAGGTATAAATGGGAATCGGATTGTTATCAAACAACCGCCGGTAATCCTCCTGCGCGGCGCGGCGCGCCTCTTCCGCCGCGGCCCGCAGGGCATCGGATTGTTCCAGTTCCAGCCGGGCCTGGCGGGCCGCGCTCCACTTTTGCGCCAGGAAAAGGGCCAACCGCCGGGCGGCCCCGGCCTCCAGCGGCTTTTTCAGGAACAGACAGGAGTCGCTGCGCGCCAGTTGCACCGCCAGGTCCTCCTCCCAGGTGTCGGAAACGCCGCCACAGACGATCACCTCCAACAGGGGATTCTCTTCCCGGAGCCGGGCGAGGGTCGCCAGGCCGCGACGGGCGGGCGGCGCTCCCGGGGCCGCAAAGACCAGCGCGTAAGGGCGGCCTTGCGCGCGCGCCTCCGCGGCGCAAGTCAAAGCTTCCGCTCCCGCGCCGGCGCCATCAATCTCAAACCGTCCCGCGGCGCGGGCCAGACTGTCCCGGACCTGCTGTTGCAAATCCGGGTCGTCGTCCATCACAAGGACGCGACAGGTTAGCTTATGTTCCATAGATCGGCATTGTTTGCGGGCGCCTTGAGCCGGGGCGCGGCTGCATTTCACTTTTTTGGGTTTCCCCTCGTAATCTTAATCTTAATCCTAATCCTGCCCCGCCTTCTCCGAACAAGATTAAGATTAAGATTAGGAAAAAACCACCCCAAAAAGTGCAATGCGCCCCCGGGGCGTCCCGGCCCCAGGCATTCCGGCTGAACAGGCCATGATGATCCGGCGTGGAGCGCATTTCATCAGAAAAGGCCCCTCCAGTTCAAGGCAAATCTGTCCGCCCGCACAATGGCTCTGATATGATTTTCAGATCATTCACCTTCCTCGGGGAACCATCCTGGGCAAGGCCCGCTTCCGTCTGCCGGACGATGGGGAGCGGCTTGGCGTTGCGGAATTATCCCGGCGATATTTTCCGGCTAAAGTATTTTGCGGGGCTGCCGATACCTGCATTGTCATAAGACATGGCGATTGGCAGCCACAGAGAGCCAGGCGGGAGACCGGCAGATGCCCGTAAATAATATCCGCCACGCGACACGGATGTTGCGCAAACAAATAACCCCGCAAGGGGTGTCTCAAGGAAAGAGTTAGTTTATGGTAATTAATACAAACATAGCAGCCTTAAACAGTGCCAACGACCTGGATCAGTCCACGAGCGCGTTGAACGAATCTCTGGCGCGGCTTTCGTCCGGCTCCAAAATCGTGAACGCGTCGGATGATCCCGCCGGCTTGTCGGAATCCATGGAGTTGACGGAGCAGATCGGCGAAACCAACGCCGCCAACAGCATCGTCAGCAATGCCTTGTCGTTCTCCCAAACACAGGATGGTTACCTGCAGCAAGTGTCCGCCGCCCTCAACCAGATGGCCACCTTGGCCACCGAGGCCCAGGACCCCACCAAGTCGTCAACCGACCTCGCAAATTATACGGCGGAGTTCAACGCTCTCGGCTCGTACATCAATTCCGTCGCCAGTCAGAAGTTCAATACCGTGTCCCTGTTTAACGGCGCGAACCTGACTGTTCCCACGGGCGGCACCTCCACCTACAGCATGACGGGCATCAATCTTGCCAGCGACATGGGCGGGGTCATTGCCACAGCCGATCTAACGTCCACTGACGGCCAAACCGCCGCGTTGGGTGCCGTGAACACGGCCATCACCACCCTGGCGGGCGATCGGGGCACCGTCGGCGCCAACGAGGAAACGTTGACCTATACGGGCAATGAACTGGGCGTCTTGAGCACCAACCTCGCGGCGGCCAACAGCAACCTCACGGACGTGGATGTGGCCCAGGAAAGCACCAACTACGCCAAGGAACAAATCCTGGTGCAGTCCGGCACGGCCATGTTGGCCCAGGCCAACGCAAACCCGCAGTCCATCCTCAAGCTCCTCCAATAAGGAGTCCTGATTGATGCGGTAGTTTTAACCTGGGCGGCTTCCGCGCCGCCCGGGTGAACTTGTTTGCCAATGGGATCGAACTCGCGCCAAAGAAAATGAGTTTATGTCTGTAGCAGTCGCCGCCAGCAGCAGCGCCCCGACCATGTCCGGCCTGGCCTCCGGCTTGGATTGGACCTCCGTTATCAATCAGATGGTCGCCGCCGAACAGGCGCCCGAGACGCAAATGGAGGCGCAGCAGGCCACCCTCAAGACCGATGGCACCACCTACACAACCATCGGGACAGACCTGGCAACTTTGCAGAAAGATGTGACCACCTTGATGGATCCGAGTTTCTTCGAGAGCCGCACGGCTTCCGCCTCCAATTCCTTTGCCACCGCCACCGCCGCCGCCGGCACTCCCCTCGGCGCCTACACTTTCAAGATTACGAAACTGGCTTCCGATGCCTCCTGGCAGGGCCACACCGCGGCCGCCAACCCCCTCAGCAACACCGATAGTCTTGCCGGGGTTACGGTGGCCGGCGCCGGGTTTGCCAATCCTGTCACCGCCGGCACATTTACGGTCAACGGCCATCAAATCACCATCGCCGGCACCGACACTTTGCAATCCGTTCTCAACCAAATCACCGCCGCCACCGCGGGCGCGGTCACCGCCAGCTACGATGCCTCGACGGACGAAATCACCCTGGGCAGCAGCAGTGCGATTGTTTTGGGCAGCGCCACCGACACCAGTAATTTTCTTCAAGCCGCCCAGCTCTATAACAATGGCGGCGACTCCATCACCAGCGCCTCGGCCCTGGGCGGCATCAATTTGGACAAAGTTCTCAGCTCCTCCAATCTGGCCACTCCCATCAACGATGGCGGCGGCGGGGACGGCGAATTCCTCATCAACGGTGTAGCCATTAATTTCAACGCCTCCACCGACACCATCAACAGCGTCTTGCAGAAGATCAACGACTCCGCCGCCGGCGTGACCGCCACTTTCGACGCCGCCAACAACCAGTTCCAACTGACCAGCACAACCACCGGCGACGTGGGCATTACCATGCAGGACGTGAACGGCAATTTTCTGGCCGCCACCGGCTTGTCCGCCGGCAGCTTGCAGCGCGGGACCAATTTGCAATACAGCGTCAACGGCGGCGGCACCCTGACCAGTCAGAGCAACACCATTGATTCCAGCTCCTCCGGCATCGCCGGTTTGTCCGTGACGGCGCAGGGCGTCGGCAGCACCGCCATTACCGTGCAAAGCGACACCTCCCCCATCGCCACCGCCATCCAGAGTTTTGTCACCGATTACAATGCCGTGCAAAACTATATCAGTTCCCAGACGGCCACCACCACCAGTTCCAGCGGCGCCGTCACCCCCGGCACGCTGACCGGGGACATGGACGCCGAAGGCATCGCCACCCAGTTGCGCCAGATGACCGATGCCAACCTGCCCGGCCTGACCGGGGCGGTGCAGGACCTCAACGATCTGGGCGTGACCTCCAACGGCAACGACAACACCCTGTCGGTGGACTCCGCCACGCTGGACGCGGCGCTGGGCAGCAACCTGGCGGCCGTGCAACAACTATTCACCGATCCGGCCAACGGCCTGGCGACCCAACTGAATTCCTACCTGGCCAGCACCACCTCCACCACCGGCCTTCTCGCCACCAAGGAAGCCGGGTTTACCCAACAATCCCAGGCCATCGGCACGAGCATCACCAACTTGCAGAACCAGATTTCCCAGAATGAAGCCAGTTTGCAGAACGAATTCGTCAGCATGGAAGAGGCCATCAGCACCATCAACACGCAAAAGGAATACTTGACAGATTTCTTCAACGATCCGGCCTTTACCAGCGCCGCGCCGGCGACGGCCGACATCGCCTCCAGTTCCTCCGCCGGCTCGTCCACCGGCTCGTCCTCGTCCTCCTCCGCCACGGGATAATCGCCGCTTTAGCCGGCGAATCATTTTACCGATAGACAACCATGTCGAGCATGTCGAGCGTCATCACCAAACAGGCCAAGCCCCCCTTCCGCGTGGATTTGGACAGCGAAATCACCATCTGGCCCGGCGGCAGCCTGCAATCCTTGGCCGCCATCTTTGTTCATCTGGAAAAAATGGCCGCCCGCCAACACCGCGAGGCCGCCTCGATTTGGGAAAACGAAAACGTCGCCAAACTCCATGACTTGCTCTCCGGCAACCATCCGATGGAAGCCGGCCCGCGCGCCGGCCTGAGCTTCCGCGATCTGGGCCGCCAGATTCTGGAAACCGCCAAAGCCCAGGTCGAGGCCCTGCAAATCCGCGCCCACGAAGTTCAATCCCTCCTCCTCATCAACGACTGGCCGGTGGCCAAACGCCTCTGGCCCCCGTTGCAGGCCGAGTGCCGCACTCCCCTTTACGAATTGAATTTCCTGGAAGACTTGTGGGGCTTGGATCCGCCCCAAATAGCCGCCAACTCCCGCCACCGCCGCCAATTCGTTCTCATCCAGGCCGACGTCCGAATGCTCCTGGCCCGCCAGGAAAGCCTCCTGGATCTTTCCAACACCCTGGAACGAGATTTGGGTTGCTGGCTGACCCATTTTGGCAAAATACTGGAAAAACTTGATGAAGAAAGCCTGTCTTGATTCCTGCGGGCCGCTCCGGATGCTCCGGCTTTTCCCGGCGCTTCTGGCGGCCGGCTGCGCCAGCCACTCGTTTGATGTCGCCCACGTCGCCGACGTTCGCTATCAGCCCGCCAACGTCTATTACAAGAACAAAAGCAAGACCCTGGAGCCCAGAATCAAGCGCGTCGCGGTTTTGCCCATCACCCCGGTTTCTTCCACCGAAACGTTTATAGCAGGCGCCCAACTGTTCCAGCCCCTGCTCTTCGCCGAGCTGGGAAAGACCAGGAAATTTGATCTGGTCCTCGTCTCGCCCGAACAATTGCGCCAATGGACCGGGCAGGCCGCCTCGCTCGATTATCAAGCGCTGCCGCTGGACTTCTTCGACCGGCTGCGCGAAGGCTGCGGCTGCGATGCCGTCTTCTTCTCCCAGTTGACCCGCTTTTACCCGTACCAACCCGTGGCCGTCGGCTGGAAACTCTCCCTGGTGGAAGCCTGGGGCACTCATGAGATCGCCTGGCAAATTGAGGACCTCTTCGACGCCGGCGACACCGTCGTGGCCAACGCCGCCCGCTACTATTCCAACCAGCATGTTCATATTGAAGGGCCTGCGGACGATCCGGCCGCCATTTTGGGTTCGCCCAGCCGCTTTGGCCAATACAGCCTCAGCGCCCTCCTGGCCAGGCTGCCGGAGC
>JBEKIA010000020.1:716-35630 GCA_050011995.1 Verrucomicrobiota bacterium | reverse complement strand
GCGGTGGATTTTCAAGATCCGGCCACGGCGAAAAAAATCAATGATTGGGTCAGCCAAAGCACCCACGGGAAAATCACTACCCTGTTCGACCCGCCGTTGTCGCCGGACCTGCGCCTCATCCTGGTGGATGCGATCTATTTCAAGGGGAGTTGGGAGGTCCCGTTCGACAAAAAGCTGACGAGCGACAAGCCTTTCACCGTCCGAGCCGGGCAAACGGTGCAGCATCCGAGAATGCTCCGCAAAGAGAGGATGCGGTATATGAATACCGCCGATTTCCAGGCGGTGGCGATTCCTTACGCGGGCCGGCAGGCGAGCCTGTATGTTTTTTTGCCCAAGGAAAACCTGGACAAGTTCATTCCAGACCTGACGCCGGAAAACTGGGAGCAGTGGATAAACCTGTTCCGTTTGCGGGAGGGCACGCTGGAACTGCCGCGGTTCAAGCTGGAAAACAAATACGTGCTGAACGGGGAACTCAAGGCCCTGGGAATGCCGCGCGCCTTCAGCCGCGAGGCGGAGTTCGGCGGCATTTCGACGGAGCCTTTGTTGATCAGCCAGGTGGTGCAAAAGACGTTTGTGGAGGTCAATGAAGAGGGGACGGAAGCCGCGGCGGCCAGCGGCATCGGGATGCGGGCCTTGGCCGTCCGCGCGCCAGCCGCGCCCCCATTCACGATGATTGTGGACCGGCCTTTTTATGTGGCCATCCGCGAAGACCAGACCGGGACCATCCTTTTCCACGGCGCTATTGAGGATCCGAGATTTTGAAGACGATGGCGCGGGCGCCGGACTTGTTGCGCGGCGGCTGGATGCTCAGGGCGAACTCGGTTGGACCTCGTTTTCACTTCGCCGGGGTTTGTTCCGGCGGAAACTGGTCGAATTGCCGCCCGTGGTCCAGGCCGCGCAGTTGCTGGTCGGCAAAATCCAGCGCCGCCGTCCAATCGCCCGCCGACAAGCCGTGCCCGTGCGCATCGTAATTCACCCCCACCCGATTGGTGCTTACTCCCAAAAACTGATATACCGGCCGCGCGGCCAGCACCGATTTCCGCACCGCGCTGGCAAGGCACAATGTGTCCTGGGTCCCTTCCGCATCAAACCACGGCCGCGGCGCGGCCAGCGCGATGTACCAATAGGCCTCAAAGGGCAGTTTCTGGAGCTGGCCGTTGAACTCGGTGAATCGCGGCACAAAGTACCACGGGAATTTTCGGATCATGTCTTCGACCCCCTCCCCGCCGCCGCGGCCCGGTCCGCAGAAGCGGTAGGCGCCCGACCCCGCGCCGCAGGAGGCGGCCGGCGCGCCCAGCGAAATCCGCTCGTCAAAAGCCGCCGCCACCAACACCAATCTTCCCAAGCGCGAATGGCCCAGCGCGATCAGCCGGTTGGTGTCGGCGAACGGCTGCGTTTCCAGATAATCCACGCAGCGAGAAAGCCCCCACGCCCAGGCCGACAGCACGCCCCAGTCATAATCGGGATAGGCCGGGAAAAAGGCGGACTGGAGGAAACTGGCGTCATCCGCGCCGCACTGCGTGTAGCGGTAAGTCGCAATGGCGTATCCGCGCGCCAGCAAATTGGAAAAGCCGGCCGCCGCCCTTTCCACATTGATGGTGTTGGCGAACATATTGAGCGGGAGGCCGCCTGCCGCATTGGTGGCCACAGGGAGGGCCGGAGTCATGTTGAAAGATGGATTAATAATGGTGGGAAAAGGCCCGTTGCCTTTGGCCGGCGTGAAAACCGCCACATCAAACCCCAGCTTCTCGCCCGGTCCGAACTTCAAGTGGACCAACCGGAAGTTGGCGGCCCCCTCCAGCACGCGGCAGGACTGAAGCTCTTGTCCGCTGACGTTTCCCGGCGGCGGCGGCGCGTGGCCCAGCTCGTAGAATTCCAGAATTTGCTTTATTTCCTCCCGGCGCTGCCGCCATTGCTTGACAGTGGTGACCTTTTTCCCGTCGCTCATTGCCATGACATCCGGCATTTCCGGGCGGACCGGCAGATCCGCGACCGGCACGAGAACTTCTTTCATGTCCGGCTGCGGCGAATTACACCCGACGACGCCAGCCCCTGCGATCACGGCGAGGAAGATATTGAACTGCTTGTTCAGCGGGTTTTTCATAGGCATGAGCGCATCCTGCCCGGAATCGGGGGAAATGGCAAGCGGCGGAAATAGCGGGGGCCTGTGTCCGGTTGGTCTGCAGGCAGGGCGGGCAGTCCGCGGCGCGAAAGTGAGATTGATCCGACTGATCCGTCCAATCGGACCGATCCGACCGATCCGACCGATCCGACCGATCCGGACGATCCGGCCCATCCGGCCAACCGCCCCGGGGTTATGCGGCGGGCATTTCGCCGACTTGGAATCGGGCGAAACGGCGGATGGCGATTTCATCGCCCAATGGCTTGGCAATGGCGCCGATGTGCTCCTTGACGGAGATTTCCGAGTTGCGCTTGACAAACCCCTGGTCCACCAGACAGCACGTTTGAAAATACTTTTCCATTTTGCCTTCGACAATTTTCGCGATGGCCTGGGGGGGCTTGTTCTTGACCTGTTCGGCGGCGATTTCCCGCTCCTTGGCCACCACGGCGGCCGGAAGCTGCTCGCGCGAAACCACCGACGGGCTCCCGGCGGCGATTTGCAGTGTGATGTCGCGCACCAATTGTTTGAAATCTTCGCGGGCCACGGTGGTTTCCCTGCCGGCGCCCACTTCCACCAGGACGCCCACTTTGGCGCCGGTGTGGATATAGGCGGCAATCATGCCGTTGCCGGAAACCTCGTAACGAATGAAACGGGGAACCTGGATGTTCTCGCCGATTCTCGCCACGGCGGCCACGCGATCCGCTTCCAAGTCCGCCAGGCCGGCCCCGGCGGCCAGCTTGCGGCTGATCTCCTCGGAGAACGCGCGGAAGATATCGTTGCGGGCGACGAAATCGGTCTCGCAGTTGATTTCCACCAAAACGCCGGCCCTGGCCCCGGCCTGGATGTTCTGGGCAATGACGCCTTCCCGGGTTTGGCGGCTGGATTTTTTGGCGGCGGAAGCCTGGCCTTTCTTGCGCAGCAGGTCCACGGCCGCGCCGATGCTGCCTTTGGATTCGGTCAGCGCCTTTTTGCAATCCATCAAGCCCGCTCCGGTCATTTCGCGCAACTTGCCTACGTCTCCAGCGGTAAATTCAGCCATGATCTCAGTGATTGTTGATTGTTAATTGTTAATTGTCAATTATTATTGCGAACTGTGGAGGCCAATCCGCTTGCTGCCATGACGGGGTTTCCACTTCGCACTTTGCATTTTGCATTTGATAGGCCAATCAGATTTCGGCCATGACATGGACATCCACGGCAGCCAGGGCCGCCGGCGTCGGGGCGGGGGCGGGCGCGGCGGGCGGGGGCGCGGATTCGGATTGTTCGGCTTTCTTGCGGCCGTATTTGGCCTCGTATTCGCCGCGGGCCTGAATAACGGTCTGAACCACGGTTTGCAAAATGAGGCGGACAGACCGGATGGCGTCATCATTGCCGGCGATGGGGTAAGTGACCAATTCCGGATCGCAATTGGTGTCCACCAGGGCGACGATGGGGATTTTCAGGCGGCGCCCTTCGGCCACGGCGTTGTGCTCGCGTTTGATGTCCACGACGAACAGGGCGGCGGGGTATTTGTCCATGGCGCGGATGCCGTCCAGATTTTTGAACAGGCGGGCGGCTTCGCGGCGGTACATGGATTGCTCCTGTTTGCCGTAATTGGCCAGCGTGCCGTCGGTCTCCCATTTCTCGATGGTTTTGAGGCGGGCGATGGAGCGTTTGATGGTGTTGAAATTGGTCAGTGTGCCGCCCAGCCAGCGTTCGGTCACGTAGAGCTGGCCGCAAGACTTGGCGGACTCCTTGACGGCTTCCTGGGCCTGCTTTTTGGTGCCGACGAACAGCACGCTCCCGCCTTTGGCGACCAGGCTGTGGAGGTAATCGCAGGCCGCTTCCAGTTGCGCCAGCGATTTGCTCAGGTCAATGATGTGGATGCCGTTGCGCGCGTCGAAGATGAACGGCTTCATCTTCGGGTTCCAACGCCGGGTCTGATGCCCGAAATGGACGCCGGCGTCCAGTAATTCCTTGATGCCAATGCTGATCACAATTTTCCTTTGGTTAGAAGCTCGCATCGCCCGGGGGCGGCGAACCATCCCGCGGAACACGGGATTATATTCAGTGCTATTATGGCCGCCCGCCTTCACACGAAGACGGATTCTCAGGCCGTTCTCCCTTTGCAATCATTGGCAAAGGGAGAGTGAAGCTAACAGAATCCGGGCTGAACGCCAGTTTTTTTTCTGTTTTTTGGATGGAATTGACAATTCAACTGGCGGAAGCCGTTTTGTCAGGGTAAAATCCGTCTATGAAACTTGAAGGTCTTTCCATTGTGGGCCGCAAACGCGCCAAGGCATCCGGCCAGCCGGTTTCCTGCTTCGATCCGGCCACGGGCGCGGTGCTGGAGCCGCCTTATTACCACGCCTCAACGCGCGACGCGGGGCGCGCCGTCCAATTGGCCGCCAACGCCTTCGCCGAATATGGCCGCTGGCCCGGCCAGCGCAAAGCCGCCCTGCTCTGCCGCATGGCCGATCTGATTGAGTCCAACGCCGCCGCCATCCAGGAGCGCGCCGGGCAGGAAACCGCCCTCGCCCCGGGGCGCTTGCAAGCCGAAACCGCGCGGACCTGCGGACATTTGCGCCTCTTCGCCGCGCTCGTGGAGGAGGGATCGTGGGTGGGCGCGCGGATTGACCACGCGGACCCCAACCGCAAACCCGCGCCCAAGCCGGACCTGCGCATGATGTCCGTCCCGCTGGGACCTGTCGCCGTGTTCAGCTCCAGCAATTTTCCACTCGCCTATTCCGTTCCGGGCGGCGACACCGCTTCCGCGCTGGCGGCCGGCTGCCCGGTCATCGTCAAGGCGCACCAGGGCCATCCGGGGACTTCCGAAATGGTGGCGCAATTGGTCCAGCAGGCGGCGGCCGATTGTGGCGCGCCGGAGGGAGTGTTCTCGATGCTCTTCGGCGCGGGCGCGAAAATCGGCATGGCGCTGGTGAAGAATCCGGCCGTCAAGGCCGTGGGTTTCACCGGTTCCCGCTCGGGGGGACGCGCGCTGATGGACGCGGCGGCGCGCCGGCATGAACCGATCCCGGTCTATGCGGAAATGGGCAGCGTCAATCCGGTGTTCTTTCTGCCGGAAGCCCTGGAACAGAGGCCCGAGGAACTGGCGGCGGGCCTGCACGGGTCCTTCACCCTGGGCGTCGGACAATTTTGCACCAACCCGGGTTTGGTGTTTGTGCAAGACGGCCCGGCCGCGCAAACTTTTTTGCAAAAGCTCGAGAGCCTGGCGGCGGCCACCCCGCCCGCCACCATGCTGACGGCCAGCCTGCGCGCCGATTTCCGGGAAGGGGTGGAGGAGTTTGCGAAAATCCCCGGCGTGCGCCGCGCGGTGGCGGTCCAGGCCGACCCCGGTCCGGGCAAATCGCAGGCGGGCGCTTCGGTGTTTGTCACCGACGCCGCCACTTTTTTGGCCAATCCGGGATTGATGGAGGAAGTTTTCGGGCCGTCCACGCTGGTGGTGGCGTGCGCTTCGCGCGAGCAGATGATCGCGGCGGCGCGGACATTGGAAGGCCAGCTTACGGCGGCCATCCACAGCACGGCGGGCGATGTGGCGGTCTGGCGCGATTTGCTGGCCGTGCTGGAAGGCAAGGCAGGCCGGCTGGTGTTCAACGGTTTCCCCACCGGAGTGGAAGTTTGCCCGGCCATGGTCCACGGCGGGCCTTATCCGGCGACGTCGGACGGGCGATCCACCTCGGTGGGGACGCTGGCGATCCAGCGTTTTGTGCGTCCGATGTGCTACCAGGGATTTCCAGACGCCGCCCTGCCGCCCGAGTTGCAGGAGGCCAATCCGCTGCGCATCCGCCGCCTGGTGAATGGGAAGATGGGAGCATAGAGAATTGGGAATAGTGAAATTCCAATCTTAATCTCATTTCCCTCCTGCGGACAGATTAGGAGCGAGATTAAGATTAAGAAAGAGAACCCCAAAAAGTGAAATGCGTCCGTCTTCAAGGGCCAGGGGAGGCTCCGTCAAGCCGAAACTGGATTTCCGGGGAAAAAGTCGCGGTTCGACAGAGTCCCGCCCTGCCTTCACCCGTCGTCGCCGGCGCATTACAAAAAAAAATCAAAAATAGTTCTTGCCAAGTGTGACGTGTGTAACTTATGGTGCGTGTGACGGCTGTAACATTTATGAAAAAAACAAGGCGCATCACGGAGGCCGAATGGGAGGTCATGGCGGTGGTTTGGGAGCGCGCGCCCGCCGCAGCCAGCACGGTGTTTGAAGCGCTGGAACGCCGCAAACAATGGACGCTGGCCACTGTCCGCACCCTCCTGCGGCGGCTGGTCAACAAGGGCGCTTTGCGGCAGGAGTCCGAGGGCAAGCGATTCCTTTACACGCCGCTGATTTCCATGGCGGAATGCGCCCGCCGGGAAAGCGAGTCCTTCCTGGACCGGCTTCTGGGCCGCGCGCCCTCGGAAGCCATTTTGCACCTGGTCAAACGGGCGGATTTGTCCAAAGAGGACATTCAGGAACTGCGGCGAATTTTGAACAACAAGGAGAAATAAACATGAACACCCCGGCCCATCTTTGCGGCGGCGTCTTTCAATGGGTCCTGCAAACCACCTGGCAGGCGGCCGTGCTGGTTTTGCTGGTCCTGATCGTGCAAATGATTTTCCGGAATAAATTGTCGCCCGCATGGCGTTACGGGTTGTGGTTGCTGGTCGTGGCGCGCCTCCTGATGCCGGCGTCGCCACAAAGCGCGATCAGCATCTTCAATCTGGCGAAATTCCCGCCCCGGCAACCCATCACGGCCTCGCCTCCAAGGCCGGCGATGGGCGCATCAGAGGCTCCCGTTTCTGATTTGCAGCCGCAGCGTCAAGCGCCCGACGACCGCGCGTTCCAAGCGTCGCCGGCCTGGACGGAAGCGCAGCCGGCCCAACAACCGGACGACAGCCGTTTGGCAGGGGCGGTCCCGACGAGGAGCGGCCATCCCAATGCTCCGGCAAACTGGTTCGAGATTGCATGCGCGGTTTGGCTCGGAGGCGTTTGCCTTCTCGCCTTGCGGCTGGCATGGGCCAATGTCCGTTTCGGTTCGCGCCTCGCGCGGCTTATGCCGGTTGCGGACGCAGCAATCATCCGGATCGTGGAGCAATGCGCGGACACCATCGGGATCAGGCAGCCGGTGAGCGTGATTGAGACCGAGGAGGTGGAAAGCCCGGCGGTGTGCGGGTTGTGGAAAAGAAGGTTGCTGTTGCCGGACGGTGTTTTCGAGCGTTTCTCATCCGAAGAACTCCGGCACATCTTTCTGCACGAACTGGCCCACATCAAGCGGCGCGACATCGAAGTCAATTGGCTCGCCGCCCTGTTGCAGATTCTGCACTGGTTCAATCCTGTGCTGTGGCTGGCTTTCGCGCGGATGCGCGCCGACCGGGAACTGGCGACCGACGCGCTCGCCCTGGCGCACGTCGCCGGGACGGAAAACGTCCCCTACGGCGAGACGATCCTGAAAGTGGTGGAGAATCTCGCCCGCGGCGCGGTGCAACCGGGGTTGGTGGGGATTGCGGAAAGCAAAGCGGCCCTGAAGGCGCGCGTTCGGGCCATCGCTCGCTTCGGCGCGGCCCGACCCTGGCGCTGGGCGGCCATCGGGATTGCGGTCATCCTCGCCGGGGTGGGCCTGACCAGTGCGCGGCAGACCACTCAACCGGATGCGGCCGGCAAGCAACAAGCGGCGGCCATTTCGGGAAATTCAACTTCTGGCGCCGGCCAAACACCACCGACCGCCAATCAACGGAACTTCGCCATTCGGGTGTCGGACTATGATACGGGAACCCCATTGGGGCAGGTGACCGTGAGCATTACGATGGATTACTTCGGTGGGAATTCCATTAAGAAAGAAGCGCGCACCGGGCAGGACGGCCGGGTCGCGATCCCTTACGCCCCATCGGACTTAAAGCACCTGTCGTATGTGGCGCAAAGGACGAATTACCTCGCGCTTCAGGGAGAATGGATTGAACAGGAGCTGTCGCTGCTTGTAGATGAATACGCGATTAAGTTGAGCCACGGAATTGAAATTGGCGGAACTGTCACGGACGAGAACAGGAAGCCGGTCGCCGGCGCGGAGGTTTCGTTCGATGCAGCGATGAGGTTGCTGCTCTCCGCGGGCCATTACCGCACTGACCACGCCGAACTGTGGGTCGTGCCGAGCGGACAACCTGTGACGGTCACGGGCGCGGACGGCACTTGGAAGGCAAAGTGCATTTGGCCGGACTTTCAATGGGCTTCGCTGAGAATTCATCATCCGGATTTTGCGGATGTCACTTGTTCCACCGATCTGACCAGCGCCATGCAGGCGGAAGGAAAAGGCGTGAAGGTCACGTTCGACGACTTGACGAACCATGCTGTGCGGTTGACATTGACGAAAGGCGTCGCCGTAAGCGGCCTGGTCGTTGGGGAAACCGGAGCGCCTCTCCCCGGAATCCAGGTCCGTTACGCCGAATTGCTGACATCGCCGCACGGCGCCGACCAACTCATGGGCCAGCGCAGCATCACCACGGACGCGGCGGGGAAATTCCTCCTCGGCCATGCGCCGCGGAAACCTCTCTTTTTCCTGGCGCAAACCGCCGGTTATGCACCGGCGGTGGCGGAACTGGACCCGCAGGGGCCCGGTTCTGAAATCGAGTTGCGCCTGGCGAAGGGCACAAAACTGGCCGGCGAAATCCAGGACAGCCTGGGCAACCCGGTGGGCGGCGCGCACATTGCGTTTTCGGATTTCGGCATCTGGCGCGGCGTCCATTGGGAGGCCGTCGCCGATGACAAGGGACGTTTCCTGTGGAATGACGCGCCGGCGGAGCAGTTCCAGTTCCAGATTGAAAAGGAGGGATTCATCCCGCAACGGAAAATTGTTCCGGCGGGCCGGGACACCGCATGGAGCGTTCGCCTGAACCGGACGCTGCATGTAACGGGCACAGTGCTGGACGCGGAGACAAAAGAACCGATCCATAATTTCCGCATTGATTGGCTGGCTCGGAGCCAACCGCGTGACTTCGCCGAAGGCTACCCGTTCTCCACCATTCCAGGCTCGAACGGGTTCTACTCGCTCGAGGTGGGCAAGCTTCACACCGAGATGTGGTCTGGCGGATACGCCAGTGATTGCCTCTTCCGCGCCGATGCAGATGGGTACGCCCCGTTCGTCTCCCGGGTTTTTTCATCACAGAAGGGGGACGTTGGCGATGTCACCTACGACGTCAAGCTCCAACGCGCGGCGCAGGTTTTTGGAACAGTGGTTGATGCCAGCAGCCGTCCGGTGCCGGGCGCGCAGGTTGGCCTCAAGATGCCGGCCTCGAGGTTGTTCTTGTTGGGCAAACCGTCCTTCTCCGCTACTGCCCCAGGCGCCAGCTTTCGACAAACCGACGCACAGGGGCGGTTTCATCTCAACACGGATTCGGAGGCACAGGGCATCGTTGCCGTCCACGAAGAAGGATTCGCCGAGATCGGATCCAATGATTTCTCCACCAATCTCACCGTCAAACTGCAGCCTTGGGGCAGGATCGAAGGCGTCGTTTGGGAATACGACAAGCTCGTAACCAATCAGGGGATCTGGGGAAGCGCCGCAAGTGGATCGCCGTGGGAAAGCCTGCACACCGAGTTCCGAACCAACACGGACGTTCAGGGGCGATTCGCCTTCGATTTTGTGCCGCCGGGCAAGTATTCCGTTTTCCGCATGATACCGATGGGCGCTGGCAGCAGTTCAGGGGGCCCACGGGAAGTGGTGCAAGTTCAGCCCGGCAAGACGGCATTGGTGAAGCTCGGCGGCGCGGGCCGCCCCGTCGTTGGCCGGATGAAAATCCTCAATCCCTACCTGGCGATTGACTGGCAAACTAGCGTTGATTTTTGCAACGCCCATTTGATTTTGCCGCAGCCTCCAACGAATCTGACCACACCGGAGCAATTCGCAGCGTGGAGAAATCAGCCGGAAGTTCAGCAGGCGTACGAGGCCAGTCGCAGTTATCCCATCCGGTTTGCCGCGGATGGTTCCTTCCGCATGGACGAAGTGGTTCCCGGCAAATATGCGATGCAAATCCAAATCTATGACCCAAGAGACCCGAATGCCAGGGCTTACGCCAAGTATATTGCTCCAATCCAAAGCAAGGAGTTCGAGGCGCCTCCGTCGGACTCACGCGAGCCGCTCGACATCGGAACATTCGAGATTGCCTTGAAGCCGGACCTCAAAAGCGGACAAACGGACGCCCCGGAATTCGAGGTCTCCGACATGGCGGGCAGGAAATTCAAGCTGTCCGACTACCGCGGCAAATATGTTCTCCTGGATTTCTGGGCGACCTGGTGCGGCCCATGCCTCGGCGAGATTCCTTACCTGAAAAAGGCCCATGAAGAATTCAAGGATCGCAGCGACTTTGTCATGATCAGCCTCAGCATTGACCAGACCGTCAATGCGCCGCGCGAATTCCTGAAGAAAAACGATCTTCCCTGGGTGCAGGGATACGCCGGGAACGAGTCAGGAACAAATGTGTCCGGGCAATACGGGGTGGAAGGCATTCCCGCTCTCTTCCTGGTCAGCCCGGAGGGCAAACTCATCGAATCAGACATGGAAGGAAGCTCATTGATTGCCCGGCTCGAAAACCACCTCAAATAGCCGGGCGCCGTCGGGACTCAAACGACAGGCGACAGCCAAATCCAAAGTTCGGTTGTTTTTATAGTCCCAAACCCTTGAAGTTCTGTTTCCGCCCTCAATGGGGATACAATGGGCAACGAAGTGCAGGCTTGCCAGATTCTGTTTTATGGGGCAGACTTGCTCCATGAAGAAAGAGTTCGTGTTTCAAATCGAACAGGACGAGGACATGCTGGTGGCAACCTGCCACGAGCCGGAAATGGCGACCCAGGGAGAGAACCTCGACGAACTCCTTGCCATGATTCGTGATCTCATCCGCTGCCGGTTTGACGATGGCGATGAGCGCCTGGCCTGGCCGATTCGCCTTCATTTTCTCCATGATCCCGTGTTGACCGCTCAAGTGGCGTGAAACTTCCCCGCGACCTTTCCGGTGATGAAGTGTGCCGGGCATTGAAACGCCTGGGTTTTAAATTTGTCCGGCAGACGGGTTCCCATTGTCATTTCGAGAAAGACGGCCTGCATCCCTGCGTGCCGATGCACCGGGAGATTAAACCGAAAACGCTGCAATCCGTCTTGAAGCAGGCGAATATCACCATTGAAGAATTGGTGGACAACCTTTGAAGTTCTTTTTCAGCCCCCAAAGGGACTCAACAGGACATTGCTACATGATGAAAGATCACGGTGCCCGGTTGCCAGAGGACAAAGGCGCCCGGTGTGTGCGGATGTTTGGACACTGGCACAAAGAGGCGCGCAAGCCGGCGGCGCGGGCGATAAAGCCGCCGTTCAATTCACGGATGGGCTGGAATACGATACTTGGGCGGGTCTGGCGCGACATCGTCAAACAGGTCGTTATCGTCCTGAATTACAAGGGGGCAAAGATCACCCAGCAAAACATCAAGGACGTGGTCGGGCCGAAATGGGCCTGGCGCATTGGCAAGTTCGCTCCGTTCGTCTGGTTTGTGGATGACAAATGGCAAGCGCCGGACTTGCGGGATGGAATTCTGATGCACAACCTGGAAGTGGCGGCGGCGCATAGGACGGCTTTTGGCGAGACGGCGCGGGCGTGCTGGTGGCACGTTACCGAATTGACTTTGGAACATCTGCGCGGCTGGACGGTGTTGCAAAAGTTGCTGGCAGAGGTGCAGGCAGAGTTTTGGAAAGAAGACGAGCAAAATGCAGGTGTGGCGGATAACAAAAAGCGGCGTTCTGGAGGAGTACATGATCGAGTCTGCGCCACTGACGGATGGGAGCGTCCGGTGGTTGTGGCCGATGCATGAGGCGGGGCGTAAATGGTTGACGGCGCGGGGGATAACTTGCATTCTGAGGAGCATGACAAAACAGGAGTTCATTTGCAGGCAGAGGGAGATGGAGCGGTTTGGCAACAAACGCATGATTGGCTGGCTCGTGTTCTTCTTCGGCGTTATTTTTAGCGGCTGGCCATTGTCGAGTTATATAGAGCGCCACGAAGAATTGACTTGGATTGGCCCTGTGCTCGGGATTTGTTTGTTTGTATTCCTCCTTGGCAACGTCGCCTTGATGCTTTGGTTCACCAAGTACCAGCAGAGACGATTCGGGATTTCATGTCCCAGTTGCGGCAAGTCAATCATCGGGTTTGACGCAAAAATTGCAATCGCGACGGGGAATTGCGGACAATGTGGAGCGCGAATATTCAACGACACAAATTCCTGAGCAAGCCGGATAACGACACGGGAACGAGGAGCGGAGAAAACTGCGGCTAAAATGTAACCTTCTTGGCTTCGCTGGCGCTGTGCTCGTCTCGCAGATGGCCGTAAGTTTTCATGCAAAGTGCGCCGCCGTCCTGATGTCCAAGCCAACGGGAGACGGTAGGAATGTCCACGCCGGACTCGATGCACCGGGTGGCAAACAGGTGGCGCAAGTCGTGGTGGGTGATTCGGTTTGTGCCGGTCAATTTCGCGGCTCGGTCAATTGACTTCTGGCACTCGAAAACCCGCATAATCGGCTTTTCCGGGGACTCGTCGGGGCGGACAGTGCGCAAGATTTCCAGCAATCCGCGCAAGCTCTGATTGAACGGAACCCAGCGGGCCTTGCCGTTCTTGGTGATGCGGACTTGCAACTGGCCCTTGTCGAAATTCACGTCCGCCCAAGTGACGTGCCGCGCTTCATTGATGCGGACGCCGGAGAAAGCGAGAAAGCGGAACAGGTTGGCGCAATCTTTCGCCTGTGCCGCGCCAGAAGTTTCGATGTGGGATGCCATTTCGTGGAATTGCTCCTGGGTCGGCAGTTTCAATTCCTTGGGCCTCACGGCAAAGGGTTTGATCGGAAGGGCGGGGTTGTCGTTGCGGTAGCCTTCCTCAATCGCCAGAGCGAACAGGCGGCGGACAATTTGCAGAGCGCCATTGAACCGTGACGGGCTGTAATCTCGGCCATACCGCGCCGCCCATTCCCGGCAGTCTTTCTGCGTGATTCGCGCAATGTCGGTGTCGAAGAAGATTGGCCATGACTTTTTCAAGGCGATGAGGATTTCCCGCTTGTAAAGCTCGGTGCGCTCGGTGTTGCGGTGGTCGTTGTCAATCTCCTTGCGGTAAAGCTCCACGATCATCTCGCCTTTAACCGCCGGGCTGTTGGTCGTGAAGCGTCGGTGGTCTTTCAGGAAGTCGGACAGCCGGAGCTTGGCGACTTCCAAGACGTGGGTGTCGAGCGAGCGCCGAATTAGCTTGCCGTCAACTTTGACTCGGCCAAAATATGTGCCGCTTGGAACATAACGAATCAGGTTTGGGTATGGCGTCTTTTGCCAGGGCGATTTCGGCTTCGCGCCGGGCGGTTGCTTTTCCGCAACGGTATCGGATGTTGTTGTCATTGCAGACGCAACCATGCCGGGTACAAAATGCGGATGCAATGATAAAATATAAGAGTTTTCGTATCACTGTAAATTGCTCATTTTAAGGTGTTTAGCCAGTTTAGCTCAGCGGTAGAGCAACGGTTTTGTAAACCGTCGGTCGTCGGTTCGATTCCGACAACTGGCTCCATCAGCCCAGTCCCCGAATTTGCTGTGTTTTCGGCGGCAGACCGGCCATGCTCCACGGCCACAGGAATATGCGACTGATCGGCCGGTTAAACAGCGAATCCAACGCCAAGACCTTTGGCGATTACTTGACGTGCCTGGATATCCGCAACACGGTCGAACCGGAGCCGGACGGCCACTGGGCGGTCTGGGTTTTTTCGGAGGATCAACTGGAGGCCAGCCACCAGGCGCTGGCGGCCTTTCTCCAAAACCCCGCGGACGCGAAGTTTCGTCGCGCCTCGGAAAGGGCCGGCGCCGTCCGGCAGCGCGAAGAGAAGGAGAAAAAGGAATTCGCCAAACGCGTTCGGACGCCGGATACGATGTGGGGCGGCTTCGGCCTGGGGCCGGTCACCGTGGCGTTGATGGCCGCGTGCGTGGGCCTGGTGTTGGTGGCCGGGTTTCCGCCGCCGGAGGGGGGCCGTCTGGCGGATGAACCCTATTACAATCATCTCTATATCAGTCTGCTGAAACCCGAGGCGGGATTCTTGCCGGAAGTCCGTCACGGCGAAGTTTGGCGGCTCATCACGCCGATCTTCATTCACATGAATTTGGTTCATTTGCTGTTCAACCTGCTTTGGCTCAAGGACCTCGGTTCGATGATTGAGAGCAGGAAAGGAAGCTGGACGCTGCTGCTCTTGGTGCTGGTCATCGGGGTTGGCTCGAATGTGGCCCAGGATGTGGTGAGCGGGGCGTCTTTTGGCGGGATGTCCGGCGTCGTCTATGGTTTGTTCGGTTACGTATGGATGCGCGGGAAGTTGGATCCGGCGTCCGGCCTGCCGCTGGCTCCAACGACGGTCCTGATTATGGTTGGATGGTTTTTTTTGTGCCTTTTCCAACTCCCGTTCATGCCGCCGGCCGCCAACACGGTGCATGGCGCCGGATTGGCCATGGGGATGGTTTGGGGCGCCGCTCCGCCTCTGGCAAATAAACTTTTGAAACTTTGATCTTTTCAGCCCGCAATACCGTTCTACCATAATCTCCATGAAATCTATGAACGAACCATTCCGAACCGAAAGCGATTCCATGGGTCCCATGCAAGTGCCTGCCAGCGCCTACTATGGCGCGCAGACGGCGCGGGCCGTGGAGAATTTTCCCATCAGCAGCCTGCGTTTCCCGCGCTCCTTCATCCACGCGCTGGGTTTGATCAAGAAGCACGCCGCGCTGACCAGCCAGGAATTGGGCGGACTCAAGCCGCAACTGGCCGGCGCCATTGTCCAGGCCGCCCAGGAGGTCGCCGACGGAAAGTGGGACGGCGAATTTGTCCTGGACATCTTTCAGACCGGCTCCGGCACCTCCACCAACATGAACGCCAACGAGGTCATCGCCAACCGCGCCATTGAGTTGCTCGGCGGCAAACGCGGCGAGAAACTGGTTCATCCCAACGACCACGTCAACCGCGGGCAATCCAGCAATGACGTTATTCCCACCGCCATCCACCTGGCCGCGCTGGAGGCGATGGAACGGCGGCTCATCCCGGCCCTGACTGGATTGCAGGAGGCGTTGCAGCGCAAGGCGGAGGAATTTCACGGCGTGCTCAAAATCGGCCGCACCCATTTGCAGGACGCCACCCCCATCCGCCTCGGCCAGGAATTTGGCGGTTATGCCAGCCAGATTCAACACGGCGTGGCCCGATTGCGCGCCGCGGAGAGGGATCTGGGCGAATTGGCCCTTGGAGGCACCGCCGTCGGCACCGGCATCAACACCCATCCTGAATTTGCCCGCCGCACCATCGCCCGGCTCGCCGCCGAAATGAATCTCGACCTCCGCGAAGCGGCGGATCATTTTGAGGCGCAAGGCGGACGCGACGCGGTGGTGGAAGCCAGCGGGATGCTCAAGACGCTGGCCGTCAGCCTCATCAAGATCGCCAATGATATCCGCCTGCTCGGTTCCGGCCCGCGCCTGGGGTTGGGCGAATTGAAACTGCCCGCCACGCAACCCGGTTCCTCCATCATGCCCGGCAAGATCAACCCGGTGATGTGCGAGATGGTCTTGCAAGTCTGCGCCCAAGTGCTGGGCAACGATGCCGCCATCACTTTCAGCGGCAGTTTTGGCAACTTTGAACTCAACGTCATGCTGCCTGTCATGGCCCATAATCTGTTGCAGTCCATTGAACTGCTGGCCGCCGCCAGCGATGTCTTTGCGCGGCGTTGCGTGGCGGGTTTGGAGGCGGATCAGGAAAAATGCCGCAGCAACCTGGAATTGAGCCTTTCCAACTGCACCGTTCTGGCGCCGGTCATCGGCTACGACAAGGCGGCGAAAATTGCCAAAGTCGCTTTTGAAACCAACCGCACCGTCCGCCAGGTCGCCCTGGAAATCTCCGGTCTGGACAAAGCCCGGCTGGATGAGTTGCTGGACCCGGCCAAACAAACCGCCCCCGGCGGCGAATGACAACCGGCGAACTAAAGAGAGCTTTGGCGGCCGCGGTCCAGGCGGCGCGGCGGACCGGCCTTTTGATGCGCCGCAATTTAGGCGTCGCAAAGAAGATCGTCTCCCGGTCGCGCCACGACATCAAGCTGGCCCTGGATGTCCGCTGCCAAAAAATCATCGAGACCATTTTGCTCGGCGCTTTTCCGGATTCGGAGCTGTTGGGTGAGGAGGGCATGGCTGGGGCGGCCGGGGCGAATCTGCGCTGGGTGGTGGATCCGATTGATGGCACGGTCAACTTCACTTATGGCGTCCCTCATGCCTGCGTCTCCATCGCGCTGCAAGAGCGCGGCCCCGGGGCGGGGGATTACTCCACGGTCCTCGGGGTGGTCTATGATCCGTTTTGCGACGAACTCTGGACGGCGGCGCAGGGCGCTCCGGCCCGGCTCAACGGAAAGATCATCCATGCCAGCCGGAGAAAAGATCTGGCCCTGGCCATGGTGGCCATTGGCTTTGCCAAAGACGCGGCAAGTTTGCGGGAAAACCTGCCCGTCTTCAACGTTCTGGCGCGGCGCGCGCTCAAAATACGGATGACGGGTTCCGCCGCCCTGGCCCTGGCTTACGTGGCCTGCGGACGATTTGACGCCTACCTGGAATCCGGCATTCGGATCTGGGACATCGCCGCCGGCGGTTTCATCCTGGAGCGGGCCGGCGGCGACTTCTGGCGCCGGCCCATCGCCGGCCGTCACAAATATCGAATGCTCGCCGATAACGGATGGCTGCGCCGGAAAGTGCAGCGCGCGGCCCGGGAGGCCAGGCGCGGAATTGCGGATTGCGGATTGCGGATTGCGGATTGAACCCGGTTTCTTCTTGTCGCCGCTGCTTTCCTTCAAATCCCCTTTCCATCTCCGCCTCATTTTCGCGCCGGTGGAATTAACTTGATGCTCACGGTGACCGGCGTGTTGGTCGGAGGCAGGTTGTTGGTGTTGGCCAGCCAGATGGTGTCGTTGTCGTGGCCGGTTCCTTCATTGTTGATGAGGGCCTCGGCGTCCGTCACCAGGGAAACGACCGAGCCGTCAATTTCCGCCAGGAAAAGTCCCTCCGCCACGCGGGAACCGGTATAGACCCAGTCGCCGGTCCGCATGGCCGATTTTTGTTCGGTGTTGAAAATCAGTTCCTCGGCCCGCTTGCGCGTCTCCCGTCCGCCGGCGTTCCACCTTAATTCGATGGAAACCGGTTCGCCCGGCAACCGCACGTTGGGCGGATGCGAAATGAACCCGCCGATGCTGACCGGCGGGCCGTTGGAGCCGGCATTGCCGGCGCCCGCGTTGGTGTCCAGCAGAAGCATGGCCAGGTGAATGCGGAACGGTTCGGTGTCCGTCCGGAGAATGCTCTCGTGCGTCTTGCCCCAACTGGTGACCAGGAAGTATTCCATCGGGCCTTGATCCAGATTCAAGCGCGCCGGGAAGCTGACCGTGCGTTGTTCCCGGTCAATCCGCACTTCGCCCAGCGCAAAAAGGCCCGGGCTGATTTCCCGGATCGGCATGTTCGATTTCACCTCTGGAGAAGCGGGGTCGGCCGGCATCATGGCGCGCTCGAAGGGATCAAACGCCGCGCTGCCGCCGCGGGCGGGCGGGGCCGTGTTGGTGGGGGGCGCGTTGGCGGGCGGCTGCTGTCCGCGCAAGACCAGGCAGAGCAGTGTCAGCGCCAGCGCCGGCAGAACCGCGGGCCATCTGGGAAATTGCCTGACCATGTTACGCAGCAAACCACCTTTCCCAACCATGTCAAGGTTTAGGATTGCTTGGGGGCCGGAAGCGGATTAGGCTTAATGAGCCTTGAATGGTGATTCTCAGACGCTGCTATGAGAGAAGAAGCGAAGAATGGGAAGAATGGGAAGAATGCGAGTGATGGGAAATATGCTTCCCATCCCTCCCATCTCTCCCATCCTTCCCAAGACCCAGACCGTCTGCTGCCCCCGCGCGGCGATTACCAGACCCTCCTCTCCTTCCAGAAAGCCGAGGTCGTCTATGACCTCACCTTCCGCTTTGCCCACAAGTTCCTGGCCAAGGGCGACCGCACGATGGACCAAATGATCCAGTCGGCGCGCTCCGGCAAGAAGAACATTCTGGAGGGCAGCAAGGCCGGTCTCACTTCCAAGGAAACCGAGATCAAGCTCACTAACGTCGCCCGCGCCAGCCTGGAGGAACTGCTGGATGACTACAAAGACTACCTCCGCGCCCGCGACCTCCAGATGTGGGACAAAGACTCCAAGGAAGCCAAATATATCCGCCGGTTGGGCCGCAAGACGCCGCAGACCTACGAGGACTACCGGGAGTTTGTGGAAACCCGCCCGCCCGAAGTGGTGGCCAATATCGCCCTTTGCCTCATCCACCAAACCAATTACTTGGTTGACCAGCAGATCCGCCGTTTGGAACAAGATTTCCTCCAACACGGCGGCCTGCGCGAGCGCATGACCAGCGCCCGCCTGAAATATCGCAACCAGACCGCCAATCCATAACTCCCATCCCTCGCATGGCTCCCATTCCGCCGCCCCGCGCGAAGGCCCAGGAAATGGAAAGCGGCCAATTTTCCTGGGATTGTTCTTGGAAAAAAAGCGCCGGCGGAGTAGTCTGGCTGCTGATTAAATTCAATCTTCGCATGAAAAAGAACTTATTTCGGCGGATCGCCTTGTGGGGCGCGGTCGCGGCCGTGGCCTTGATGGCGGCTCTGCTGCCGGCGGGGCTGGGTCCGCCGCAGGGCGCGCAAACCGGAGGCAAGACCAACACCGCGGTCGCGGCCGGCGCGGGGATGGCCGCGCTCAACACCAACGCGCTTACCCACACGCTGGCGGCCAAGGACGCGGACGCGGCCTGGATTGAGCTGCAGAACGCCATGTCCACGCGCCCCCCCGTTCCGGACGCATGGCAATTGCAGGAACCGTCGGCGGAAGAGCAGATTCGCTTTTTCATGCCCTACATCATGGCGATCGCCGATAAAGCCAGGGATTTCTATTCCAGATTTCCCAAGGACACCAACGCGATCGAAGCCAAACTGAGCGAGTTCGGCGCATTATCATTGGTGGTGGATCAAACCAAGTCCACCAACCAGCAGCCCCGTTTGGATGCCGCGTTGCAAGCCATCCTGGCGGATCCCAAGCTGCCCGATGACGTCCGCTTTGACCTCCGCCAGCATGCTGTGGAAAAGGCGGTGCATGAAAAGGAGGCGGAGGGGGATGCGGCCGTGCTGGTGGAATTTGAAAAGGGGGCGCGGACGTTGCAGAAGGAGTTTCCCAAACGGCCCGAAGTGTTGGACATGCTGATGTATCTGGCCGAGATCAGCGAGCCGGAAAAATCCCGCGGCGTGGCCAAAGAAATCTCCGCCAGCCAGGATGCCCCCGACGAAATCAAGGACGCCGCCGCCGCCATGCTCAAGCAACTGGACAGGGTCGGCAAGCCGCTGACGTTGAAATTTGCCGCCGTGGACGGGCGCGAGGTTGACTTGGACCAAATGCGCGGGAAAGTGGTCCTGGTGGATTTTTGGGCGGCCGCTTCCGAGCGGTCGGTGGACATGGCGCCCGCGGTCAAGGAGGCTTACGACAAGTTCCACCCCAAGGGATTTGAAATCGCCGGCATTGATTTGGACGAGGAAAAGGAAAGTTTGACCGATTTTGTGGCCGAGCAAAAGGTGGAATGGCCGCAGTATTTCGACGGCAAATCCCTGGAGTCGCAGTTTGCCGCCCAGTTCGGCTTGAGAGAGACGGACATCCCCGCCATGTGGCTGGTGGACAAAAAAGGCGTTCTGCGGTACATCAACGCCGGATTCGATTTTGACAAGAAAATCGAGCGTCTTCTGGCCGAATAGGCCCGGGGCGCGCAAACATGGATTGGCTGACCCATCTGCTCTGGCCCGGCGGCCAATTCCTGGGCATTGCCTGGTCGGTCTGGAAAGTGGTCGGGTGGATGGGCAACGCCGTTTTTTCCACCCGGTTCCTGGTGCAATGGTACGCCACCGAAAAACGCCGGCAAGTGGTGGTGCCCCCTTTGTTCTGGTGGCTCAGTCTGGCCGGTTCCCTGCTGCTGCTGTCCTACGCCCTGTTCTATGAGCGCGACTCGGTGTTCATTTTCGCCTACGCCTTCACCTGGATTCCTTACATTCGGAACCTGCTCATCCACCGCCGGCACCAAAAATCGCAAGTCCAGTGTTCTGCCTGCGGGCTGAAGGCCCCCGGATCGGCGGTATTCTGCGCCCAGTGCGGAGCCAAACTGCCCAAGGAGGCGCCTCCCGCTCCTTAACCTGCATCGCCTCCCGGCAAGGCTTTATGGCCGCGGCTTTATGCCGCGGCTTTGTTGAAAATGCCCCGGAAAAGTGTTCTTGTCTTTCGGCGGAGGGTGGCCCATGCTCGGCTCATGCCCGAGATTGCCAAGTTTGTTCATCGTGGTTGCGCTATGGTAACGCCGAAAATCCTGAAGGGCGTTCACAAGCGGCTGCCGTTTCTCAAACTCAAATTCACCGAGTTTGAGAATCCCGCCTTTCCCCAACTCAGCGAACAACTGGAGTTCCTGGCCGATGTGGTGGAGGACTTCGCCGAAGGGGTGGAGGAGGAGCTGCCTTATTCCACCGTGGTGGCCGCGACTTTTGCGCTGATCTTTGCCGACCGGCAGGTGGACATGATCCCCGACGCTCTCCCCGCCCCCGGCTTTGCCGACGACTCCGCCGTGGTCCGCTCCGTCCTGATCGAGCACCAGAAGGTGCTGGCGGCCTACGCCCAGCGGCACGAGATGAAGTGGGACGCGGTTTCCGTCAAGCCCTGAGAATGGCGAATAGGGAATTCAGAATTTCACTCTTCAAAATTCAAAATTCAAAATTCACCATTCCTCCACCGGCCCTTTGGGCACGGGGATTTGCCCGCGCTGGGCGGCGGGGGCGCCTTCCCGCATGAAGGAGGCCAGCAGAGGCTCCGGACGATAGTTGGGTTTGAGCCGCCCGTTTTCGTCCAGGAATTGCAGACGCCATTGCCGGTAGCACGCCAGGATTTCCTGGAATTCCGATTTGCTGGACAGGGTGACAATGCGCCTGTTGAACTGGCTGGCCGGGCCGAAGCGCCGGGCATACCACGGCCCGATTTTGCGGAACATGCGGCAGCCGTTCGCTTCGCCAAAAACCTCCGCCATCAAGTCCAGATGCCGGCTCATCACCTTCACCCGCTCCTCGAATCCCGGATCGGGCGCCAATTCTCCCGTCGCCAAAAAGTGGCGGGTGTGGCGAAAAATCCAGGGATCATAAAACGCGCCGCGCCCGATGCTCACGCCCGCGCAACCGGTTTGCTCCAGCATCATTTTGGCGGCGGGCGGGGTGGTGACGTCGCCGTTGCCGATGACGGGAATATGTTTGACTGCCTGCGCCACGGCGCGGATGCCCGCCAGATTGACCGCGCCGCCGAAGCCCTGCGCGCGGGTGCGGCCATGCACAAAAATGGCCGCAATGCCCGCGTCTTCCAGCACCCGCGCCAAATCCGGCGCGGTCAAATTCTCCTCGTCCCATCCCAGCCGCATTTTGGCCGTGACCGGAATTTTCACGGCCTCCACCATGCCGCGGACCAGTTGGGCGGTCTGCTCCCATTGCGTCATCATGGCGGAGCCTCCGCCGATGCGGCAAACTTTTCGCGCCGGGCAGCCCATGTTGATGTCCACCGAGGAGATGCCGGTGGATTCCAGATACACGGCGGCGTCGCGCATTTCGGCGGCGACAGCGCCAAACAATTGCACGGCCAGCGGACGGTCCGCCGGGCGCGTTTCGATCAATTGGAGCGCCTTGGGCCTTTTTTCCAGGAGCGAGCGGGCGTTGACCAGGTCGGTGGTGGCGAGGTCCAGCCCGCCCAGTTCGCGCACGGTGAGGCGGAAGGGCAGGTTGGTGTAACCCGCCAGGGGCGAGAGGAACAAATTGGAATTCAACTGGAGCGAACCGATGCGCATCGGCGGCATTAAACAACAAAAGGGCGCCCGGGGAAAGGGTTTGCGCGTTCCTTTTTCCGCCCGCCCTTTTTCGGGGTTTCCTCGGCCGCCTGGCAGCGGTCGGCCAGGGTTTGCAAGTTTTCCAGGAACTTCTCGCGCCGGCGCTCCGGCCATCCGGCCATCAACTGGCTCTGCAACTCCACGGCAATTTGGCGCACTTCCAGATATTTCCTGTGGCCTTCCGGCAACAGCGAAATCCGATAGGCGCGGTGATCCTTCTCGTGCGGCGCGCGCGCAATCCACCCGGTCGCCGCCATGCGCTCGAGCAGCGACCCGATGGTGTTGGGGTCGCTGGCCAGCAGGCGCGCCAACTCGCTCTGGGTCGGCTGCCGCGCTCCGTTCTCCTCCAGCGTCCGCAGGGTGGTGAACTGGTCCGGCGTCACCCCCGTGTGGGCGAGGCGGCGGCGAAAGGCCTGGTTGAGGCCAAACCACGCGCGGCGCAGAAGAATGGGCAGACGACGGCGCGACGGGGCGTCAATCGGCAGCGAACTCAGGTTGAAATGGGGACTTGCCATTTGCGGCTCTTGGAATAATAATACGTATAAGTATTACTTGCAAGTCCGGCGCGGTTGTGGAATACTGGCCGGGTAGCAGGAAGACCATGTTGGTCGCCAAGCCGGGCGCGGCAGTCGCAAGCCGTCCGGCCCGGCAGTTGTTTATGAATGCAAAAATCTTGTTTGTCACCGGCCTGGCCGGGTTGGCCGCGGTGTTTCCCCCGGCCCTGCCCGCCGCCGACGGCTGGCTCAATTGGCGCGGGCCAAATCAGAACGGCAACTCTCCCGAAAAAAATCTCCCCGCCACCCTCGACGCCGGCAACACGCTCTGGACGGCGGATTTTCCCGGCATGTCCACGCCGGTCATCGCCAACGGCAGGCTGTATATCATGGGATACCAGGGCCAGGGGCCGGACTTGGACGAGGGGGTTTCCTGTTTTGACGCCGAGACCGGGAAGCTGCTCTGGCAACACCTCTACGCCGATTTTCTGAGCGACACGATTTACCTGCGCTACGCCACTTCCAGCCCGGCCATTGATCCCGAGACGGGCAACGTCTATATCCAGGATACGCAGGGGATTTTCGCCGGCTTCAGCGCCGCCGGCAACAAGCTGTGGGAACATTCCATGATGGAGGAATTCGGGCGGCTGACCTTCCCCAACGGGCGCACCGCCTCGCCAGTGGTGGACCAGGATTTGGTCATTACGCGCGGCATTACGGCCAACTGGGGCGGGAACGGCCCGGCCTCGGACCGGTTCTACGCCTTTGACAAGAACACCGGCGAACTGGTGTGGACCTCCAGCCCGGGCGACCGGCCCAAGGACAATTCCTACTCGCATCCCATCCTGGCCTGGCTGGATGGGAAGCGGGTTTTTTACGCGGCGACCGGAGATGGCGCGGTGATCTGCGCCAATGCCCGCACCGGGGACCCGATTTTCCGCATCCCTCTTTTCAAGGCCGGCATCAACTCCTCGCTGCTGCTCCAGAACAACGAGAAAATCATCGTCGTTTACGGCACTCCCTATGATCCTGGCAAGATGGTCGCGCTCAAAATCCCCCACGTCACGCCGGCGGGAGCGGACCCGGTGATTGTCGAGAGCGCCAACGTGGAAATCTGGAGCAATCCTTCGCTGGACATTCGAACCTCGGCCAGTTCGCCGATTCTCGTCGGCGACCGGATTTTTGAGACCAGCGAAGTGGGCGCCCTGGTGGACGTGGATGCTGCGACGGGGGTTGTTTTGTGGAAGCTGCCGCTGGGAACCGAACAGCGCAACTCGTCGCCCCTCTTTGCCGATGGCCGGCTTTACGTTCCGATTGTGTTTGCTCCCTCCGAGGCCGCCGCCGCCGGCGAGGAAGGCTCCAGCGGCGGACATGGCGTGGTCTATGTGGTGGCCCCAAGCGATCAGGGAGGCAAGATTGTTTCCCAATTCGTGCTGGATGGCCGTTGCTATGGAACTCCCACCGCCTACCGCGGCAGAATCTACCTGCAAACGACCAAAAAGCTCTACTGTTTCGGCCCGGCCAAAGTCCCCGATGCCCCCTCCGAACCCGGCGCCGCCGAAAAATGGCCCGCGCCCGGCCCCGCCGCGCGCCTGCAGGCCATTCCATCGGAAATCCTCATGCAACCCGGGGGCGTCGCCCGCCTGCGCGTCCGTTCCCTGGACACGAACGGATTGACGGTCGAAAACATCCGCGACCCGCAAACCATCCAATGGGCTTCCTACGTGCCACCCGCGGCGAAGGTGAAGTCGGTGATGAAAGCGGCCTTTGACCCGCAGGGACAGTTGGCCGCCGCTCCTGACAAAACTCCCACCGCCGGGGCGTTCCTGGCCAGGATGGGCGATCTGTCCGGCGTCATCCGCGGACGCGTTCTGCCGGGCCTGCCCATCCGGGAGGATTTTGACGGGATGACCCTGACCGAGACGACCACCAATTCCATCGAGCCGCCGGCCAAATTCGCCTACCCGCCCCTGCCGTGGATCGGGGCGCGCTTCAAATTCGAGGTGCGCGAAAAAGACGGGAACAACTGCCTTGTCAAGACGATTGATAATCCGTTTTTCCAGCGGGCCATGGTGTTCCTGGGCCTGCCCGACTTGAACAATTACACCATCGAAGCGGACGTCATGAGCGAGGGGAACAAACGCAAGATGTCCGATGTCGGGCTGATCAACCAGCGCTACCTCATCATGCTCAAAGGCAACGAAAAGAAATTGGAGATCACCTCCAACCAGGAATTGTTCAGCGCCGTGCCGGGAGTGGAGACGCCCTTCGATTGGGAGCCGAACACCTGGTACCATCTGAAAACGCGCGTGGACGCCGCCGGCGACGGCTCGGGCGTCGTGCGCGCCAAGTCGTGGAAAAAAGGCGGCCCGGAGCCGGCGGCCTGGACCGGCGAAGTGGCGCTGCGGCACGTCAACGCCGGCGGCTGCCCCGGCCTCTTTGGTTTTTCGCCGCAAGCCCAGCGCGTTTTTATTGACAACATCGCCGTCACCGCCAATTGACGTTATATGACAAGAAGAAATATCGCCCGTCCCCGGGGCCGGATACTTTGCAAACCCCGCCTTCGCTTCAGCCGGGCCACGCTCCGCATTGCTTTTAAACGACAAACAAGATTCATGAAAAAAATCACAACCCTCTCCGCGGCGCTGGCCCTTTGCGGCCTGGTTTCCCCCGCGGCGGACTGGCCGCGGTGGGGCGGCAACGATCCGGGCCGCAACATGTACTCCCCGGAAACCGGACTGCCCGGCCACTTCGCCGGCGCGGACAACGCCCGCGTGCAGTTCAAGCCCGGCACGGAGGACATCGAAACCAACAGCCTGCCCAACGCCAAGTGGATCGCCAAGGTCGGTTCGCAAAGTTACGGCAACGTGGTGGTGTCCGGCGGCAAGGTTTTCATCGGCACCAACAACGAGAATCCCCGCGACCCGCAGCACCAGGGCGACCGCAGCATCCTGATGTGTTTCGATGAACAGACCGGCGCCTTTCTCTGGCAGTTGGTCGTTCCCAAACTGGCCTCCGGCAAGGTCAACGACTGGGAGAATCTGGGCCTCCTCTCCTCGCCCTGCGTGGAGGGAAACCGCGTTTATCTGGTGACCAGCCGCTGCGAGGTCATCTGCCTGAGCGCCGACGGCATGGCCTCCGGCAAGAATGAAGGCCCTTTCCTGGATGAGGCCCAATATGTGGCCGGGCCGGGCAACCCGCCGGCCAAGATCGGCCCGCGCGACGCCGACATCATCTGGCGCTATGACATGATGGACGAACTGGGCGTCTTTCCCCACAACGCCTCCAACTGTTCGTTGCTCATCGTCGGCGACAACATTTATGCCTGCACCTCCAACGGCCAGGATTGGACCCATGTCAACATCCCCTCGCCCTTCGCCCCCAGCTATATCGTGCTCAACAAAAAGACCGGCAAACTGGTCGCGGAAGACAACGCCGGCATCGGCTCGCGCATTTTTCACGGCCAATGGAGTTCCCCCTCCACCGCCGTGGTCAACGGCAAACAATTGATCTTCTTCGGCGGCGGCGACGGCATCTGCTACGCCTTTAACGCCACCCCCGAAAGGGGAACCGGCGCGCCCATCGTGCCCGTCGTGCCCGGCCCCCCCGTCAATCGTTTCGAGGACAAGGACACCGATTACATGAAAAAAGTGTGGTGGTTCGACTGCAATCCCCCCGAACGCCGCGCCAGCGATCCCGTCCACAAATATCCGGCCCCGGATGGCCCCAGCGAAATCAACGCCACTCCGGTCTTCTGGCATAACCGCGTCTACGTCTGCGTCGGCCAGGACCCCGAGCACGGCGAAGGCATTGGCAATCTCTCTTGTATTGACGCCACCCAAACGGGCGACGTCACCAAGACCGGCAAAATCTGGAGCTACGACAAGATCCACCGCAGTCTTTCCACGGTCGCCATCACGCCGGACGGACTGCTCTTTGTCGCGGATTTTTCCGGCTTCGTCTATTGCTTCGACGCCGGGACGGGCAAACTGTATTGGAAGCATGACATGACCTCGCATATCTGGGGATCCACCCTGGTGGCCGACGGCAAGGTCTATTGCGGGGATGAGGACGGCGATTTTGTGGTGTTCGCCGCGGACAAGGAAATGAAGATCCTGAGCAAGGTCAACCTCGGCGCCCCCGTCTATTCCACTCCCATTGTGGCCAACGGCGTGCTCTACGTCCATTCCAACACCCATCTGTTCGCCTTTTGCAACCGCGACCAGAAACCGTTCCTCAGCGACCAGAAACCCGCCATGAACCTGGATTTGAACACCTCCGGCAAATGAAGAAATTCCTGTTGTTCCTCCTCATCTCGCTGGTCTATCTGGCGCACCAGGACCTCTGGAATTGGAAGGAAGCCGAGCCGCTGGTCTTCGGCTTTCTCCCGGCTGGCCTGGCCTACCACGCCGGCTATTCGGTGGTGTGCGCCCTCATGATGGCCGTGCTGGTCAAGGCCGCCTGGCCAAAGCATCTGGAGGCGCAGGAAGACAGCGGCGCGGACAAAGAGGGCGTCACGGGACCATGATTCCGGTCATTGTCATCTTTGCCTATCTGGCCGTCATTGCTCTGATTGGCAGCATCGCCTACAAGCGGGGCCGGGACAACACGGAGGATTTTTTTCTGGCCAGCCGGTCCATTGGCTCGCTGGTGTTCTTTCTCTCCCTGTTTGCCACCAACATGACCGCGTTCGCCATTCTGGGCAGCTCGGGGCAGGCCTACCGGCGGGGCATCGGCATCTATGGCATGATGGCGTCCTCCTCGTGCTTTGTCATTCCGCTCACCATTTTTTTCATCGGCACGCGCCTGTGGGCGCTGGGAAAAAAGTTCGGCCACCAAACCCAGGTTTCCTTTTTCCGCGGGCGCTGGGAATGCAACCACATCGGCACGGCCATTTTTGGCCTGAGCGCCGCCATGCTGGTTCCCTACATGATTATCAGCATCATGGGCGGCGGGACGGTGCTGGCCGGCATCTCGGTCAATCCGCAAACCCATCAACCGCTCATCCCCTACGCCTGGGGCTGCGCCACCGTGGCGGTGGTGGTGACAGCCAATGTGTTTTTCGGCGGAATGCGCGGCACCGTCTGGGCCAACATTTTTCAGACCATCCTCTTCCTCTGCTTTGGATTGGTCGCGGTGGCGGTCATCAGCCATGCCCTGCCGCTGGGCTTTGGCGATTACATCGGCCGTTTGGCGCGGGATGAAAAAAACCGCTTCCTCGTCACCCGGGAGAAAATGCCGGCGCAGGCCTTTTGGAGCTACACGCTCATTCCGCTTTCTTCCATCATGTTTCCGCACATGGCCATGATGTGCTTTTCGGCGCGCCGCCTCACCGCGTTCAAGCGCACGGTCGTCGCCTATCCCATCGCCATCCTGGTGATCTGGCTTCCCTGCGTTTTTCTCGGAGTGATGGGATTCGCCGCCCTGGGCAAGATTCCAGATCCCGACGGCGTGCTGCTGCGGTTGCTCCACGATTACTCCCCGGCCTGGCTGGCGGGAATTCTGGGCGCGGGCATCATTTCGGCGGTGATGGGTTCCGACGCCCACCAGGTTCTGGCCATGAGCACCATGTTTACCAAGGATGTCTTCGCCCACTACGGCGGCGGGGAAAAATTTGGCGAACACCGCGCCGTTCATTTCGCCCGCGGTTTCATCGTGGCGGTCACGGCGGTCGCCTACCTGGTGGCCCGTGATGGTCGCGGCGCTGTTCTGGAAGCGCAGCACCAAGTGGGGCGCGCTGGCCTCCACCTTGTTTGTGGCCGCCTTCCTGGTTTGGACCGCCCTCATGCAATCCACGCACAAAGCCGGCGACGTTCTCTGGCAGATCGGCGGGGGCAAGGACGCCCTCAAGGTCTTTTTCCTCAATCCCACGGGCGACGTGGCTTTTTGCAACGGCTACATGACCGTCGTGCCCATGGTCCTCGGTTCCATCCTTTGCGTCTTCCTGGTTTCCCTGGCCACCCGTCCGCCCGCCCAAGCCACCATTGACAAATACTTTGACACCACCGCCTCCTGCCCCGCCTCTTGATTTCAATTATGCCTCCTGTCAACTCAAATTCCCCGGCCTGCGATGCGCTCGACGCCCACGTCCGTGACATCATCCGGTGGCACTTTTCCCCCGACACCGGCTGCCCCTTCTGGCTGGATTGGGCAGGAAAGGCCGGCTGGAATCCCGCCGCCGAGGTCCGCGGCTTCGCCGATCTCCAGCGCTTTCCCCATTTCCAGGACGAATGGCTGCGCGATTTGCAGCCCGAAGTCTGGGTGCCCAAAAAATTTCAGGGCCGCCCCTTCAATATTTTTGAAACCGGCGGCACGACCGGCATGCCCAAACAGCGCGTCGGCTGGGACGATTACAAGGTGGATTACGAGGAGTTCTCCGCCAAAATCTCCGACGCCCATTTCCCCCGCGGCGGGGCCTGGCTGATGGCCGGCCCGACCGGCCCGCGGCGCCTGCGCCTGGCCATCGAGCACCTGGCCAATTACCGCGGCAGTTCGTGCTATTTTATTGACCTGGATCCCCGCTGGGTCAAAAAAGTGATCGGCGAAAAACAATTCGACGCGGCCCGCGCCTACATGGACCACGTCGTGGACCAGGCGGCCCTGATTTTGAAGCACCGCAAAGTCAGCGGGCTTTTCACCACGCCCAAATTGCTGGAGGCCATCGGCGAGAGATTGGATTTGTGGCAGGCGGGCATCCGCGGCGTGTTTTGCGGCGGCACCACCATGGCCCCGCAATACGTCCGTTACATCGTGGAGGAGGTTTTGGAAAACCGCATCGGTTTTTATCCAACTTACGGCAACACCCTGATGGGCTTGGCCGCCAGTGTGCCGTTGCGCCCGGAAGACCATTTCTCCGTCACCTATTATGCTCCGCAGCCGCGCGCCGTCCTGCGCGTGGTCAATCCCCAGGACCCCGGCCAGGTCGTCCCCTACGGGCAATGGGGCCGCGTGGAACTGACCACCTTGACGCGCGAGTTCTTCATGCCGCGTTTTTTGGAGCGCGACGAGGCCCTGCGCCGCGAGCCGCGCCCGCCTTATGCCTGGGACGGCGTGGCCGAAGTGCGCCCCTTCGGCGCCCTGGAGAAGAACATCGTGGAAGGCGTCTATTAAAAGGCTGCCCATGCCCTCCCTCATCCCAGCTTTGCGCCGCGGACGCCCTTACGAAAGTCTCGATCAGTCCCATGTCACCGATTTTCGCACCGGCGCCACCCTGGCCGCCGTCAGCCAGGTCAACGCCGGAATCATCCGCAAGGATTTGCCGAAATTCTCCGAATCCCGCGCCGCGCTGAAAAAATTTTCCGTGGCGCAACTGGTCGAAATCTGCGCCAGGGCCGGCGGCCATTTTCTCAACGGCACGCTCCCGCTCGGCGGCCAGGGCGAAACCCAGTCGCCCCGCCAATACATCGAGGATCTTTCCGCCACCAGCGGATTGCCCCAGGTCCTGGCGCGGCGCAACATGGCGAAGATTCACGGCGTCCTTGTCAACATGAAAACGGTTCTCAACGGCCTGACCCGCGGCCTGGATCCGGCCGTTCTGGACGGGGCCGTGACCCGCCAATTCGGCACCCGTCTCAGTTTCTACGCGGCCGCCCAGTGCCTGGGCGTCGTCATGCCGAGCAATTCCCCCGCCGTCAATTCCCTCTGGCTGCCCGCCATCCCGCTGAAAATTCCGGTGGTCATCAAACCGGGCCGCGAGGAGCCGTGGACGCCCTTCCGCCTCATCCAGGCCTTTGTCGCGGCCGGTTGTCCCGCCGAAGCGTTTGGCTTCTATCCCACCGATCACGAGGGCGCCGCCGAAATGCTGCGCGGCTGCGGACGCGCCGCCGTTTTCGGGGGCAGGAGCACCACAGCCGCATACGCGGGCAATCCCGCCATTCAGATTCACGGGCCGGGATGCAGCAAAATCCTCATCGGCGAGGACGAAATCGAGCGCTGGCCCGACTTCATTGATCTCATGGTTTCGTGCATTTCCGACAACGGCGGACGCAGTTGCATCAACGTGTCGTCGGTGGTGGTGCCGCGCCATGCCGCCGAAATCGCCCGCGCTCTGGCCGAAAAGCTCGGTCCCCTTGCGCCCCGTCCTTCCACCGACGAGCAGGCCCTCCTTTGCGGCTTTGCCGATCCGAAAATGGCCGGGCAGATTGACGCCAGCATTGAAGAAGGATTGAAAACGCCCGGCGCCAGCGACGTCACCGCCGCGGTTCGCGGCGGGCCGCGCCAGGTCCAGTTCGAAGGGGGGACCTATTTGCGGCCCACCATTGTGCTCTGCGATTCGTTCGCCCATCCCCTCGCCAACCGGGAATTTCTTTTCCCCTGCGCCAGCGTCGTTCCCGTCGGGCAGTCGGAAATGCTCCGGCAAATCGGGCCGTCCCTGGCCGTGACCGCCATCACCAAAGACCAGGCGTTCATCGCGGAACTCCTGGAGTCGCCCCTCATCGAACGCCTGAACCTCGGCCCGATCTCCACCCTCAACATCTCCTGGGACCAGCCGCACGAAGGCAATCTGTTTGAGTTCCTCTACAAACGGCGCTCCCTGGACTCCGCCGAATGAACCCGCGGCCTGCCCCATTCCTGGACCGGCGCGAGGACATCGCGGTCCTGGCCCCGTTCGACCACCAGCCGCGCACCCGCCTGGTCTTTGGGCCGGGCACGGTCGAGCGCGCCGGCGAACTGGCCCGCCAAATCGGCCTCAGGAAAGTCCTTCTCGTCACCGACGCCGGCGTGGCCGCGGCCGGCCACGCGGAGAGGGTGGGCCGCTCCCTGCGCGCGGCGCGCGTCAAAACTATTATTTTTGACAAAGTGCGCGAGAACCCGGCGGTCCGCGACGTGGCCGATTGTCTTGACGCCGCCCGCGCCGCCGGCATTGACGGCTTCGTCGGCCTGGGGGGCGGCAGCAGCCTGGACACCGCCAAAGGCTGCAATTTTCTCCTCACCAATGGCGGACGGATGCGGGACTACTGGGGCGTGGGCAAAGCCAGGCGGCCCATGCTTCCCTTGATGGCCATTCCCACCACCGCCGGCACGGGCAGCGAATGCCAGTCCTTCGCCTTGATTGCCGATGAAACCACCCATCAAAAAATGGCCTGCGGCGATCCCAAAGCCGCCGCCCGCATCGCGATTCTCGATCCCCTCCTGACCCTCTCCCAGCCGCCCCGCGTGACGGCCTGCGCCGGCCTGGACGCCCTCAGCCACGCCCTGGAAACGGCCGTGACCAAACCGCGCAATCCCATTTCCCTGGGATATTCGCGGGAAGCCTTCCGGCTTTGCTGGTCCAATTTGCCGCGCGTGCTCCGGCGGCCGGAGGATGTGGACGCGCGCGCCGGCATGTCGCTCGGCGCCGCCCTGGCCGGACTGGCCATTGAGAACAGCATGTTGGGCGCGGCCCATGCGGCGGCCAACCCGCTGACCGCGCATTTCAACATCGTGCATGGACAGGCCATCGGGCTGATGCTGCCGCATGTCTTGCGCTTCAACGGGCGCGACCCGGCGGCGTCCCGTCTTTACGCCAGCCTGGATTCCTCCAGCGCGGCTCCATTGGCGGACAAACTGGAATCCCTGCTCGATCTGGCCGGCATGCCGCGCTCCCTCTCCCAATGCGGCGTAAAACATTCCAGCATCCCCGTGCTGGCACGGGAAGCCGCCCAACAATGGACCGCCTCCTTTAATCCGCGCCCCGTCACCGCCGCCGATTTTACCAGGCTGTACGAAGCCGCGTGGTAAACGCCCGCTGATCGCAGGCGGCATGGACATTTCTTTCTTTCGGGGAGTGTGCGCGCCCTCGCGTGCCGCGGGACGCGCCTCGCGGCCCGCATTGCCCTTCCATTCAGAGGCCCGTCGCTGCTCCATTCCCTATTTTCCTTCCGCCGGCTTGTCCACAATTTCCAGGGTGAAACCCTGCGACCATTTGTTGTCCGCCACCGGCGCGGGAATCTTGTTCCGGGAGAAATCGAATCGGAACCGGTAATGCAGCAGTTTCTCGTCCGCTGGCACCGGCACAAAGGCCTCCCAGCGATCGCTCACCACCAGCTCCGGGCGCATCGGGTAACTCTCCAATCCCACCACCACCGAAGGCTTGAGGCTCTCCGGGCGGATGGCTTGTTCGGTGGTCCGCCAGGCGGCTTCCAGATGGTAAGTGCCGTCGCTGTTGCGGGCCAGGCGGCTTGGAGTCAAATTGGTGATGGCGGAACTGCAGCCGGCCAGGGCCAGCGGCAACGCGAGCAGGAAAATAATCTTTTTCATCTTCGGCATAATTTCATCGGGTGACGGGAAAACCACATCCACCCCGCCGCCATCCTGTCCCCCTTCGCCCCGCAACTCAAGGGAAATCCAAAGTGGCCGTGATCAGGGCATTCCCTCCTGTTGGGACTCCTCTCTTAATCTTAATCATAATCTTAATCTCCTGCGTGCCGCCGGCAATCCGAATTGCCTTCGATTAAACCCGCCAACATCGAAATTTGGGATTAAGATTAAGAGCAAGATTAAGATTAAGAGCCGGAAACCGCCACCCCAAGAATTCACCAGCGCCCGTCGGCAAACCGTGGCAGCAGCGCACAGGGCTTGACGGCGCGGGCGATACGGGCCTCAAGTTTATCCGCCGCGGTTTCCAGGTCGTAATGCGTTTGCAAATCCAGCCACCAGCCTGGCCGGGTGCCAAAATAGCGCGACAGCCGCAAGGCGGTGTCCGCCGTGATGCCGCGCTGTCCGCGCACGATCTGGCTGACGCGGATCGGCGTCACGGCAATGGCCCTGGCCAGCGCATATTGGCTGAGTTTGAGCGGCTCCATAAAGTCGTGGAGCAGGATTTCGCCGGGGTGAACCGGTTGCAGCCTTGTCGTCTTCATAAGATTAAGGCAGAGGATGATTTATACACGGCGTCATATATGTTGCAGTATGAAGTTTGCAAATGGCGTATTGCCGTTCAAATTTGACGACGCTGCATTATTTATGTCGCTGTATATAGCAGGCATTATTCGACCCCATTTAAAACGTAGTTGGGCCCCATTGCGCTAAACGCTTGTTTGATTGTGAGGTATCTGGTCGTTGGTATTCCGATAAATACTTTCAAAATATTCAAGTTCCGTGATTGTGTTATCAACCTTTTTGCTTTCCTTTGGGCTCAACGTCTTTCCGTGCGCCGTGAACGCGCTTTTCACAAGGTCAGCTAGAGATGGATTAGGAGCGATATAATCGTTCCCACGGTGAATAGGAAACCATTTGATAACCTGATGGTCTGAACAATGATCCGGTTCCGATGCCTTCGATTCTGTCTTCAGAGGCACCGGGTATTGAACACATACCCACTCCATAATTGATTTAAACGGTGGGGCTGTCCTTGGATCAATCATTCGAAAGCGTGTCCATGCTCTCGGATCTATAACGCAACCAGACCATTCCTGTTGCTGTTGCAGTTTATGGCAGTCAGTGATCGCTTTGCCTACGAAACAATGGTCCTCAATGTAGAATGAGCCTTCTGAAATTGCGCCGCGTAGCGGCAGGCCTCTGTTGAACATTTTTTGCATCAGTGAGGAGCATGCTGATAAGAAATAATGCCACAAATGCCGACGGCATAATCCTCTAGCCTCAGCTTGTGGAATGTCCAGCCAAACTAAAATCGAGTCCGCAAAAAGGATGATGTCGGGAGGCACTCGCGGTCCGAAATTATTAGCCAAAGATTTCTGAATCTCCTCTGGAATTGTTAGGAAATCGTTTCTTATCAGCGCAACTGTCCGACCCAGTTCGTTGTCGGAGGCAATATGGCTAAAACCTAGAATGTCGAAGTATCCAACGAGGCCTTGGTGGCGGTGGAAATGCTCAGGCTCCGGGACAATCGCCTTACGGATAGCTTTGTGATTACAGTTTTCCATAAACGTTTTCCTCGCCGATGTGTGTCAACCTCAAGGCCAGTTGTTCAATCCGCGCCATGTTTGGAGAATGTTGTGGGGACATCATAATGTGACGATGCCCCAATCAACCAAGTGCGTACGAAGTTTTTCCGGCCATCCACTTTTTGGGTGAACGATGCGTCGAACGTCGGGGTGAGAATCGAGCAATTCTGTTTTGCTGAGTCTGCTCATTTCCTCCCATTTTTCGGAGGGCATTGAATAGAGCGCGTTTCCAAGAAAGGCGCTATCCAAAAGCGCAATCCTACCCCTGTCGAATTTGAATACTAAATATCCATTGAAGCCGGACTTGCCTCGATAAATATTGTCAGGTTTGTGGTCGTGAAGAATCTTCAACCTGCTATCGTCTCGTCGCTCTTGGACGAGTTTCCCAACTTCGTCGTTGTAGGCAAGAATTTGCGGCCAGCGGCTTCCGTCCCCTGAAGGTTCGAGAA
>JBEKIA010000020.1:0-711 GCA_050011995.1 Verrucomicrobiota bacterium | reverse complement strand
ACTTCATCAGACTCAAACCAAACGTCTCCCCGTTTCCAAACGGCAAGCATCCTCTTGCACCTGAGTAGTTGCGAATGCTGGTGCCACCCTACCCCATGCGCTTGCATCTGTCTCGCCTCGTCTATGCGCCATTTGAGAAAATCTATCCGATTCCTCAGAATGGCAAGTGACTGGTCGGGCCATTCCTCATTACAAAGCACGCCTTCGATATATTCGATTTGCGACTTCCAATGTGGAATCCAAGACTGGTCATGCTCGTAATCATGAAGTTGGTAGATCAACGTTTCGAGAGCCGCTCTGTCGGTGACCAATAGTTCAAGGGATGGGCCACTGTCCTTTTGCAAGTGTGCCGTGACAAGCCAACTCAAGCTATCTTCAACAAGCCGAGCAATGTCAGCAAAATCAATATCCTGCCGCTGAAACCAAGCGCCGTTTCTGATCAGCGGCTCCCCAAAATATAAGGAGAACGGGTACTCGGTGCGCTGCTTCGAGCACGACGGGCAGAATAGTCCTGACAATGCGGGGGACGAAGCTCCCCAAACAACGAATGATTTCTTTCCGCACTCCGAGCAGGGTACTTGTGAAGGTTTCATGTCGAAATTCACTGTGGATCAATCCTTTGAACTGCTGTCCAAAAAGGAACGGATAGCTTTACCCAGCTTTTCGATGACTTGCCCAACGCACTTCATCGGAGGGTAAAGCACGCTGGCA
>JBEKIA010000019.1:0-32797 GCA_050011995.1 Verrucomicrobiota bacterium | reverse complement strand
ACGATGACGGCGTGGCCTTCCGCTACGTTTTGCCCGAACAGCCGAATCTGAAGGAAGCGCGCATCCAGAACGAGGCCACGCAATTCAACTTCAGCAAGGACGCGGTGATCTGGCCGCTGATTCTGCGCGGATTCCAGACCAGCAGCGAGGGCGATTATCCCCAAATGCCGATGGCCAACCTGCGCCCGGAAAACCTCGTCTATCTTCCGCTTCTCCTGCATCTGCCGGGGGTCGCCTGGGTCGGCCTGACCGAGGCGGACATTGATGACTACGCCAGCCTGTTCGTTACAACCGCCGGCACCCGAAGTCTGGCGGCCCGGCTCTCGCCCCGCGTTGAAGACGTCAACACCAGCGCCGACACCGCTCCAGCCTTCGACCCCAAGAAAGATGCGTCCGCAGTTTCGGTGATCGCGCAACTTCCCGTGAAATCGGCCTGGCGCGCGCTGATGATCGCCGACGAACCCGGACGCTTGGTGGAATCGGAAATGGTGCTCAATTTGAATCCGCCCTGCGCCATCGCCGACAGCTCGTGGATCAAGCCGGGCAAGGATTCCTGGGATTGGTGGAATGGCTCCCAGGCCAGGGGCGTGGCTCGGCCCGGCAAGAACAACGACACCATTAAGTACTACATAGACTTCTCGGCGCGGAACAAGTTCGATTACATGTTGATTGACGGCGGCTGGGAGTTGCCCATGCCCTCGCCAGCCGGCTATCGAGGGCGCGGCCTTTACAGCGACACCCAGTCCATCGCGGCGCTCGATATTCCAATGCTGGCCGAATATGCCAAATCGAAAAACGTCCGCCTCTGGCTGATCACCCATTTCAAGGACCTTTACCGCCAGCGGGAAGAGGCTTTCGCGCAATTTGAAAAATGGGGCATTGCCGGCGTGAAGATTGATTACATGGATCGCAGCGACCAATGGATGATCAACTGGGTCCGGTCAACGGCGGAGTTGGCGGCCAAACACCACCTTATGATTGACTATCATGGGGCCACCAAGCCGGACGGCCTGGAACGGACCTGGCCCAACATTCTGTCGCGCGAAGGCGTTTTGGGCGCGGAGTACAACCGGTGGAGTTCGCGAGTGACGCCCAAACACGACGTCACCCTCGCCTTCACCCGGATGCTGGCGGGGCCGATGGACTACACGCCCGGCGGCTTCAACAACGTGCTCCAGAAGGACTTCAAGCCGCGCACTGTCAATCCCATGGTGATGCACACCCGCAGCCATGCCACTGCGCTCTATGTGGTCTTCCAAAGCGAGTTTCAGAGCGTCTCGGATTCCCCGGACGCCTACGACGGTCAGAAGGAACTCGATTTCCTCAAGGCGGTCCCGGCAACCTGGGATGAGACCCGTGTCTTGAACGGCGTCCCGCCGAATTATGTCACCATCGCGCGGCGTCATGGCAAGGACTGGTTCGTCGGCAGCATCACAGACTCGGATGCCCGCCAGTTGGATGTCCCGTTGAGCTTCCTCGGCAGCGGCTCCTATAATGCGGAAATCTATGCCGACGGGCCGGACGCCGCGACGCAACCCCAGGATTCGGTTCTGGAGAAACGGAGTGTCAACGCCCGGACGGTATTGAAGTTGAAGCTGGCTCCCGCCGGTGGCTGCGCCATTCGGCTGGCGCCGGTTCCTTGAAAGATATGAAGGCTATTAGAATTCTCGCATTCGTTCTGCTGGCCCTGGCCACGGCCAGGGCGCAGACCGGTCCGGTTGTGCTCAAATCGCCCGACGGGGCGCTCGAAATCTCCATCGCCACCTTGCGCGGACAGGCCCCGCAGGACTCCGGCGGCCAGTTGGCCTATCGCGTCACTTTTCGCGGCAAGGCCTTGCTCGACTGGTCGAATCTCGGCCTTGCGCTGCAAAATGCGCCCCCTCTCGGTCCGGCGATGCGGATAGAATCGTCGCAGGCTTCCAGCCAGGACGAAACTTGGACCACCGTACAAGGCAAGTCAAAGTCCGTCCGCAACCATTACAACGCCGTCACCGTGCAAACGGTGGAAACGGCCGCGAGCGGCCGCCGTCTGGTGATCGAAGCCCGCGCTTACGATGACGGCGTGGCCTTCCGCTACCTCCTGCCCGAACAGGCAAACCTGAGAGAAGCGCGCATCCTCAACGAGTCCACACGGTTCCGTTTTTCCAAGGACGCCCAGACTTGGGCGCTCATTTCGCGCGGCTTCCAGACCAGCAACGAGGACGATTATCACGAACTGGCCATCAGCGGCCTTCATGCGGAATACCTCGTCAACCTGCCGCTTCTGCTCAAGGTGCCCGGCATCGCGTGGGTCGGCCTCACGGAAGCCGACCTGGAGGATTATCCCAACCTGTTCCTTACCGGCGCCGGCGCCGGAACTCTGGCGGCCCGGCTCTCGACCCATGTTGAGGACATGAACACCTCCGCAGAAGTCGCCCCCGCCTTCGACCCCAAGGCGGACGCGTCGAAAGTCTCGGTAGTCGCGCAACCCCCCGTGAAATCGTCCTGGCGCGTGCTGATAATCGCGGATCAGCCCGGACGGCTGGTGGAATCGGATTTGGTGCTCAATTTGAATCCCCCTTGCGCTGTCGCCGACACTTCCTGGATCAAGCCCGGCAAAACCGCCTGGTGCATCGGCTGGTGGGACAACAAGCAGGTCCCGGGCGTTGCCAGGATCGGCATGAACAACGACACCGCAAAGTATTATATTGACTTCGCCGCGCGGAATGAATTCCAGTACATTCTGCTGGACGGCCCCTGGTCGGAGCACGCGCCCACGCCTGCCGGCCAGGTTGGGTACGGCACGGGCGCCAGCCGCGAAGTCCTCACCAAGTCCGTCGCGGCACTCGATATGCCCATGCTGGTCGAATATGGGAAATCCAGGAACGTCGGCATCTGGGTGATCACCCGTTTCCGGGACACCGCCGACCAGATAGACGAAGCCTTCACGCAATTTGAAAAATGGGGTCTGGCCGGCGTGAAAATAGATTTTTTGGATCGCACCGACCAATGGGTCGCCAAGTGGTACCGCACCGCGGCCCAGAAGGCGGCGGAACACCACCTTATGATTGACTTTCATGGCGCGGTCAAGCCCGACGGAGGCGCGCGCACCTTCCCCAACGTGTTGACGCGCGAAGGCGTCATGGGCGAGGAATACAACCGTTGGAGCGCGCGCGTCACCCCCAAGCACAACGTCACCCTTGCCTTCACCCGCATGTTGGCCGGGCCGATGGATTACACCCCCGGCTCGATGGACAACGTGACCGTGGAGGATTTCGTCCCGCGCTCCGCGCCCATGGTGATGACCACCCGCACCCATCAGACCGCGCTGTTCGTGGTCTTTGAAAGCGAGTTGCAGATGGTGGGCGATTTTCCCACCGCTTTCGACGGACTGAAGGAGCTGGATTTCCTCAAGGCTGTCCCGACTAGCTGGGACGAGACCCGCGTCCTCAACGGCGTGCCGGGGAAATACATCACAATCGCGCGGCGCAGCGGCAAAGATTGGTTTGTCGGCGGCATCACGGACTGGGACGCGCGCGAACTGGATGTGCCGCTGTTATTCCTGGCCGGCGGCAGATACATTGCGGAGATCTATGCCGATGGTCCCAACGCGGCGGCGCAGCCGAAGGAGTCGGCAGTCGAGAAACGCCAGGTAAATTCCAGCACGGTTTTGAAATTGAGGCTGGCTCCGGGCGGCGGCATCGCCATCCGGCTCGTCCCGGCTCCACTGCAAGACGAATGAAAGCAACGAACCACAACCCAAGAGAAAACAAATGAAAACGACAATTCTGTATCCACTAACCCTCTTCCCAGCCCTTCTCGGCCTGGCGCTCCCTGCGGTGGCGGACGTGACGGTCGCCAGCCCGGATGGCCATGTCCGGTTCGTGCTGTCGTCCAGCGCCCAGGGCCATCTGGCCTACACGGTCACCTTCAACGGCAAGAACATCATTGATCCCTCCCTTGTGGGAATCGTGGTGGACAAGGTGGATCTCGCTGCCGGCGCGGTGATTGGCGCCGCCGAGACCTACAAGGTCAACGAAACCTACCCCTGGTGGGGCGCGCACTCCACCGCGACCAACTCCTGCAACGGCGCCAAAGTCGCCATGACCCATCCTAAAAGTTCAACGTCCTACACGCTGGAAATCCGGGCCTACAACGACGGCGTGGCCTTCCGCCACCTGGTGCCGGGCACGGGCGCCCGGGTCCCCGACGAAGTCACTGAATTCCATGTTCCAGCCAGCAGCGTGATTGCGCCGCAGAACGTCGTCTCCGGCTACGAAGGGGTCTATCCGTGGCGCACGACGAAGAACACGATTGAGAGCATGGTGGCCCACTCGGCTCCGGTGATCTTCTCCTACAGCTCACGGCACCCGGCGGACATTCCGCGGGTCACCACTCCGGCGGTGGTCAATGGCCCCATCAGCACGCCGTGGCGGATCGTGATGATCGGCGCGGACCTGAATGCGCTTTTCAACTCCGACATCATCCACAACGTGAACCCGCCGCCGGATCCCAAGCTGTTTCCCAAGGGCATCAACGAGGACTGGATCAAGCCCGGCCGTTGCATCTTTATGTATCTCGACGGCGGCGACAGAACCGTGGAGGGGAACAAGGAGTTTGCCCGCCTCGCGCAGCAACTGGGCTTTGAGTACAACATTCTGGAGGGCTTCTGGAAGAATTGGCCGGAAAGCCAATTGAAAGAGGTCGTGGACTACTCGCGCCAACGCGGGGTGAAGATCCTGCTCTGGACCTACAGCGCTGATTTCGAAGATCAGAAGTATTTCGATGACCTTGTCGCCATGTGCAACCGGACCGGCGTGGCGGGGTTGAAAATTGACTTCTGGGACGACGAGCACAAGTGGATCATTGACCGCTACGAGCGGGTGATGAAAACCCTCGCGGAACACAAGCTGCTGGTTGACTTCCATGGCGCCAACAAGCCGACCGGCCTGGAGCGGACCTATCCGAACATCGTGGGCTACGAGGCCATCCGCGGGCTGGAGTTCCCGGGGCCTTACGCGCAACACGATGCCACCCTGCCGTTCACGCGCATGCTGGCGGGCATGGCCGACTTTAATCCCACGCACTTTGGCTCGCGCATGGCCGATCTCACCTGGGCGCACATGGTCGCGCAGGCCGCCATCCTCCAGGCCCCGGAGATGGCCTATGCGGCAAACCCGGCCAACATGCTGGCCAATCCATCCGTGGACGTGCTGAAAGCCCTTCCGACCGTCTGGGATGAGACGGTTGTTCTGCCGTTTTCCGATATCCGGGAAGTCGCCGGCTTCGCCCGCCGGAGCGGGGACACATGGTTCATTGCGATCATGAACGGGCCTTATGCCCGGAACGTAAAAATTGATCTCTCCTCGTTCCTTGGAAAGTCGCAGCCGCAGGGCGGGAGCGCCATCACCTACAACGCCACCCTCCTGCGCGACATGGACAAGCCGGCGGCCCTCAAGGTCGAGCATGTCAAGCTGACGGCAAGCGACACGCTTTCCGTGGATATGAATTCGGGCGGCGGCTTTGTGGCCATGCTGAAGAAGTAGCGGCGCGGAGAACTGTCTTCGGCGAAAACGCAGATCGTATAGTCAAACTAATTTCGAACCGCATGGAATGTGGCGTTGTCGCCGGCAATTGCCTTGGCGGCGTGGGGCCTCGTGTCCACCGGCAGGCCGCTCTTTGGTCCCACGCTCACGTTGAGAGGCGCTCCGGCAAAGTCGGCACTGATGCCGACCACGATGCGGCGCCGCCATCACGGTGGAAAAACATCACACCTGTCCACTAGGGGTCGCTGGCAGCGCTTTCCCAGCCGGAATTGATGTAGTTCTGATAAGTCGTTGCAGCGGTGACATTGGTGGCGTCGTGCGTGGGAAAGGCGGAGGAGACGGTGGCGGTCTTGTTCAGCGCGAGGTTGCGGGCAGGATCGAGTTTTCGCCAGGCGCCGGTGGTCAGATTGATGTCCCAATCCGGGTAATAATTCATGACCGGCACATCGCCGTTGAATTCGGAAAGCAGCACAATGAAAGTCTGCGCAATCGCGCCGCAGAAGCTTGGGACGGCCAAACAACAGAAGAGCTACTCCTCCGCTGCTACTGAGTCATGGCAACGCGGAACCCAGTGCCGTTGCCCCGGTGGTCCGGCGTGGCCGGGCTGCGACCGGCGGAACGGGCGTCGGCCGGCCCGGTGAACCAGGAACCTCCGCGATGGACACGGCCACTGCCGGAATCCGGGCCGGTTGGGTCGTCCGCGGGAGACACGGCATAGTATTCCGCGTCGTACCAATCCGCGCACCATTGCCAGGCGCTTCCGTGCATGTCGTAAAGCCCGAAGGCGTTGGGCTGGAACGAACCCACCGGCGACGTGAACGCGTATCCATCGCCGGCTTTGATCCCTGACAGGCTGGGAAATCTTGCCTTGGCCATCGCGTCAGCAACATTGCCGGTCTTGGCCAGCGTCTCCGGGTCGTCGCCGCTGTTGTAGCGGGTTGTCGTCCCGGCCCGGCAGGCGTACTCCCATTCCGCTTCTGTTGGCAGGCGGTAGGTCTTGCCTTCCTTGCCGCTGAGCCACTTGCAGAAGGCCACCGCGTCGTTCCAGCTCACACAGATCACCGGGTGCTCGTCGGTCTGCTCGAACCCTGGATTCCGCCAGGAATAGTTCGCGATGTAGCCGAATTCCTTTTTGTCAATGTCCAAGCCATGGGCGCCGGGATTCGCTCCCTTCTCCGCGTCGGTTTTGTACCCCGTGTCCGCGACAAACTGCCGAAACTGGCCGCGCGTGACGTGGCAGGTGCCCAGGTAAAACGGCTTGGTGATCCGCACGAGGTGCTGCGGATGCTCGTTCTTGAAATTATCCGCTTTGAGATTTCCGCCGTAGGTCCGGTTGAAGAACGCAGCCGCGGCCTCCGCGGACTCGCCGCTGCCCATCAGAAACTGGCCCGAAGGCACGAGGGTCAGCTTCATGCCGATCGAGTTGGTGATCTGCTTGGGCTTGCCAGCCTGGTTTGACTCCTGGGCGGTTGCCAGGGAAAGCCTGCCGAGCGCCACCAGAACCACCAACGCGGCGGTGGATAATTGTCGGAACATGGACCAAACCTGCCTTTCAGCGGCGGTTCTCAATCCGTGAGGACGTTTTTGCAATTTCATGGGTTCTTTCCTTTTGTAATTATGCCTCGGAAGAAGTGATGGAGACGCTATTTGACTTGAGACCGGACGAGGTCGCGGTCAGTTGAATCCGGCCCGGTTTGGCCGTGGATTGCACGATGGCCATGCACATCCCCTGGAACGCCTTCCGGCGGTCGCCCTTGAAATTCTCATAACTCGCCGGGTTTCCGTTGTCCAACCCGATGATCCTGCCCTCGCCTCGAAGCTCGAAAGCGACCTCATTGTCGGCGGCCGGCACCAGCCTGCCCTGCGCGTCCAGGATTTTCACTGTGACATGGGCAACGTCCCGGCGATCCGCCACTATGGCGTCCCTGTCAACAGACAGTCCAACAGCCGCCGGTTCCCCTGTGGTCGCCACCTCGGCCTCGGCGACAACTTTCCCGTCCTTCGTGCCCACGGCTTTCAGCGTGCCCGGTTGATAGGGCACAGTCCACGTCAGGTGCAGATCCGATGTGGTGCGCGCGGCTCGGCTCCGCCCCTCGGTCCGGAAAGGCTCCACGCGCGGGAACCAACAGCCCTGCACCCCCAGCGACTTGCCGTTCAGGAATAATTCCACAGTGTCGCAATTGGTGTAGCAGAGCACCGGGATGAATTCTGCTTCCCTCCCCTTCCAGTTCCAGTGAGGGAACAGATGCACCATCGGCTTATCCGTCCACTGGCTCTGATAGAAATAGTAACCGTCCTTCTCGAAGCCGCAGGTATTCAGCTCTCCACAGGACGAGTTCTTCCCGGGCAACACGGTCGCTCCAGACGGACCGGTTCTCCGCCGAAATTCGGCGCCGACGAGGTAGTCAATGCCGGTCCACATAAAGTCGCCGCAGACGTAGTCATTGGTCCTCACAAACTTCCACAACTGCTCGACGTCGGGCCTGAAACAATCAACGCCGCCCCGCTCAGGATCGTCTCGCGAGGGGGCGGCAATCGCCATGCTCGCGTCCTCCGTGCCGATGAACCTTCGCTGCGGGTAATCGTGGTGGTCCACACTGTAGTATTTCTCCTCCCGGCCGCTTCCCCGCTCGCCATAGTTGTAGCCAACGACGTCCTGCAGTTGGAGGTACTCTTGCGAGACAGCGCGCGGCGCCGCGCGGGCGATCCGCCAGGAAGCGGCGGTGACGAACCGGGAAGGATCCTCCCGGTGAAAGATCTCCACCAGTTTCCGGAGAGTCTCTACGCCGGCGGGGAGGTAATCTTCGGAGATCTCATTGCCCGCGCTCCACAGCACAACCGATGGGCGGTTCCGGTCGCGATGGACGAAGCTCGTGACGTCCCGCTCCGACCATTCGTCGAAGTACTGGCCGTATCCGTTGGCCGTCTTGCTTTGCTTCCATTCGTCGAAGACCTCATTCATCACCAGGAAACCCAGTCTGTCGCACAGGTCCATGAAGTCCGACGAATACGGATTGTGGGAAGTCCGAATGGCGTTGCAGCCCATCGCCTTGAGGATTTCCAGCCGCCGCTGCCAGACCCGCTCGGGCACGGCGGCTCCGACCGCGCCGCAGTCGTGATGCAGGCACACCCCGTTCAGTTTCACCTGCTTGCCGTTGAGCAGGAATCCCTTGTTCGCGTCAAATTCAATCCCCCGAATCCCCACAACCGTGTCGTACTGGTCCACCACCCGGTCCTGATCCCTCGCCGTGCTGCGCACCTTGTAAAGATAGGGATGGTCTGGCGACCACAAGTTCGGTTGAGCCACCTGCACCCGCTGCACGAATTCGTGTTCTCCGCCGTTCGCCACGATGCTCTGCGTGGCTTCCGCGGTCTGGATCACTTTCCCCTCCCGGTCCACGATGCTGGTAGCCAGCGTGCATTGCGCGTCGCCCGGGCCTTCATTCTGAATCCTGGTCTTGATCTGGATGGTCGCGGAATTCATGTCCACTTGGGGCATGGTGACGAATGTGCCCCAGCAGGCAACGTGAAGCTGGCTGGTGACCAGCAGCCAGGTGTGCCGGTAAATTCCAGAGCCAGAGTACCAGCGGCAGTTGGGTTGGCGGGAGTTGTCCGCCTTGACCGCTATCACATTGTCGCCGCCGAATTTCAGGCGGGCAGTGAGATCGTAGCTGAAGCTGATGAAACCGTAGGGCCGTTTGCCGAGGTACTGTCCGTTGATCCATACCTCGCTGTTCTGATAGACGCCGTCGAACTCGATGATCACCTTCCGGTCCCGGTAAGATTCGGGGAGGCTGAAGTGTTTCCGGTACCAGCCGATACCCGTGGGCAAACGCACGGTCTCCGAACCCTCCAGCCCGCTGAAAGGCTCCTCAATGCTCCAATCATGTGGCAGATCCAGCACTCTCCAGTTGGCGTCGGCGAAATCCGGTTCCTGCGCGCCCTGCGCATCCCCCTTGAAGAACCTCCAGTCGAAGTCGAAGGAATCCCTGATGCGCGGCTCCCTGCGGGCAGTGCCGGCCGGCTGCGCCTGGCCGTTTGCCAGGCCCGCCGAACCCAATACCGACAACACACTGGTCGCCGCAACCGCCTGCCCCAGAAAACTGCGCCGGCTCAGGGTATCCGTCTTTCCGTGTGCGTTCTTCATAATCGTCTCCTCATTTTGATCATCCGTTTTCACCAGGATCTTTCTTCCCAAGAATCTCAATTATTGCACCGCCCAATCTTCGAGGCTCCACCGGTGAGGAAGAATTGGTTTTTCGCTCAGATTCATGCTGGGGGTATTGTGTCAAGCCGGCGGGGGAATGTCAACCGGCAAACGATGCCGATTCTGCCGATTTTGTGCCGGCCCCCACTCGGCGACACACACTAAAAGCCGGGTTGCGCTTGTCAGTGCCCAGAACGGGCTGTAAAAGAGGACTCTGATTGGAGAAAGCTGCTTTTCTTTCACATTCTGTGGATGTGATCATACCCAAGAGGAGCCTGCTTCTTCCCTGCAACGGTGACACCGAAAAAACGGGAATTCCAGTTGCGATCAAGATTAACTCAAAATCCAGCTTTTAGTGAGGTCTGCAGATAGGCAACAGCGGTTGGGGAGTCGAGCTTTGGAACGTCTTTGACGACGAGAATAACATTGTTCTCAACGCGGATGTCGGCTTTGGGAGCAAAGAGCCGTGGAGGGGGGGGCAGCATCGGGACTGCGCGCCTGACTGCCGAAGTCGGCTAACGACTATCGTTCGATCTCAGGCGGCTGACCAGGAAGATGGCCAGACAAAGAATAAGGGCAAAAACCCACCAGGTTGCGTCGCTATTCCCGGTCCGCGCCGTAGTTGCCGGGCTGAATGGCAGCGGAGCTGTTCCGTCAGGCTGGACACCAGGAAAGCCGCCACGCAGAGAACCGGAAAGGTTGGCGGGAATGGCCCCAGTGACCAGCGCGCCTTCCGATGGTCCCAGTCCGCCGAGATCGGCGCGCGTTAAGATGCCCACGTCGCCAGTCAGTTGAGGGGGTACTCGCCATGAGTACGCGCAAGTGCCGCCTCAGCCAAAATGGAAGGCGCCTTGCGCCACCAGTGTGTCCCCCTGCCGCACCTCAAATTGGGGCGGAGCCTTCTCATCCTGGTGAACCATGCGAAAGAAGAGGCCGGAGGCGTTCGTCAACTGGTAGTTCAGTGTCACTACCGGGCCGAGTCGGAGCATGGCCGAGCTTTGCTCCAACCCGACCGAGTTGCACAATGGGCCGCCGGCGGTGAAGACGTTGGCGTTGGTTTCCGTGACGACGATTAGGTTTGTCGCCACCCCCGCCGCCACATTGGTATAGCCCTGGCGTTGGAGAAGGACAATCTGCCGGGGATAAGCGCCCACAGGGACCGGGACCTCCATTCCGGGTTCCGTCCCCGCGCCGTCCAGGGAGACCGAATCCAGGATCGCCGTAAATGCCCCCGGGGACGCGCCGCCATCGAGGACGACTCGCTGGAGATATTCGCCCTTGACCCGCAGCTTGCCCAAGGCGGGCTGCGCCGGAGTAAAGGAGACTGCGAGATTGGCCGGGCCGTTGCTGGTTTCCGCGTGGCAGTCCAAGTGATATGCCCGGTCTTGAAAGTAGAGGTTTTCCGGCAGGTTGAAAGCGTCGTACACCTCCGCGTTGCCGGCCCAACGATAAGGGAAAGTGACCAGTTTGACATGAGCGAGCGAGTGGATCTTCTCCAGCGTGGCGTGCCACCAAAGAAACGGCTCCTGCCGCTGCTCCCACGGCCGCAGAATCATGCGGGAGGAGATTTTGTTCAAGGAGGTCGCGGGGCCAATCCGCCCGTCCAAGCCATAAATGACCGCCAGATACCATTTCTTGCCGTCGAGTTCCACGCCACCCTCCCAAAGCGACCGGACATATAAAAACACCCGTGGCTTGTAGGCTGGCGCGACTCCCTGCCCAAACTGAACACCTGCGTCAGAACCAAACACATGGGCATCCACCAGCACTTGGAAGGCGCCTTGGGGTGACGGAAATTGCAGTCGCACGCCGCGGAAGAGTTGCAGCCTCTGGTCCGCCGCCAAGTAACCGCCGGGGGCATCGTCCGTCAGGTCCAGGTTGCGATTCGCGTCCACGTAAAGTCTCCGCTGCTCCTCGTCCCACGCAAACGGCACGAACAAGTTTGTGTCCGTCCCCAGGCAGAAGAAGCCCCGAAAAACGCTTCGTCCGTTGAAAGCCGGTTCCTTCTTGAAGTGGGCGCCCGGCGCGATGGAAATCTCCGTGGCCAAAGGCGCGAAATCCACCTCGCGATACTCCAGATGCGCCACCGCGCCGGCCGGCGGTGGTGAGGACTGGGCCTGCGCGCCACTCCAAGCGGATTTGCCCAGGGAGAGCAGAAAAACAAAGACGCCGAGACAAACAATCCCCCAGCGCCATTTCCTGGTGTTTCTTTTTATGTCCCAGCCCGGTCTCATGCGTTAAGTGAACCGCTTTGGCGCCCTTATGTCACACAAAATCTCTCAAAATCGCTCCGCCCCCTCTCCCGTCATGTCAACCATAATGTCACCCCTCGGCGCAGTCCTGTAGCGGCGGTCTATGACCGCCGTAATTGACCGCCGCATTTTTCCGTGGGCGGCCTCGGTTTCACTTGCCCGCCAGGTGATTGACTGCCGCGAGCAACGGCAAATAGGCCGCCAACATCGCCGGAAGCGTCACCAGGACAAAAGCTCCGGTCGTCGCGGCAAAAAAACCGATCCAGGACGGAACTCTGTCTGCCTTGCGAAACCAAACCCAGACGCAATAGGCCGCCGCCAAAACAGGCAACGCGGCCACCGCCGGCCGGAGGCTGATGCAAAGGGTAGTGAAGGCTGGCAGGATCGGGATTGCGCGCCTGACAGCCGGAGCCAGATTCAGAATGCTCCAAGTGAACAAGCAGCCGAAGCCAAAAACCGCCAAAATGATAGCGTGGATAAACTTTTTCATGGTGAATATATTCATAATTGTTGTTTCTCTAACTTTCCTAAATTCCTTCTTCAGCGCGGAGGCTTGCCCAATTTTCCGGACGGCAAAGTCGAAAGCCTCCGGTTCGTTCAAGCCCGATTTGACTTGCTGCTCGATCTCGTCGCGCAGGTGAATTTCCAGTTCTTCCAGCGGGACGGGAGTTTTGATGCCAGCCGACAGCATTTGCCGCCGCCAAGTTGCGATTGATTGTTCCAGATTAGACATGTTGTGTCTTTTGCCGATCCACGCAGGTTAAACCGTAAATGCCGATGACTGTGCCAATTGGAAAAACCGGCAGAAGCGCCAGGTTCAAGAGGCGAGTCAGCCAGCGGCCCGTGTTTGGGTGCAGAATGCGCGCGCACAGCGCCAGGCCGGAAGCCAAAGAAAAGCAGAGGGTGAGCGCGGTCCCCCACGATCTCAGAAACACGGTCAGTAGTCCCAGCCTGACCACCGGGCACTTCTCAAAACCGCCGCCCATGAACATGCTGTACATGCCCATCAGCCCCCCGCCTGTGTTCTTGCCGGCCGCCGACTGAAAATAGTCAACCAGCAACTGGCTGTTCAGCCCCGGCGTCGGAATCAGGGCGAGGAACGGCAATGCGATGAGAAAGACGAAGAGGACGAAGAGAGCGGTCACATAGACGCGATTGTGGTCTATCCGGCCGCAGCAGTTGGTCTTGCCAGCTTTCTTGAACTCTGATTTGAGCGCGTCAGCTTGTCCCACCCGTTGCGCGGCGGTTTCAAAGGCTGCCTCTGCGGTTAGTCCTGAGCGCATCCCCTGCTCCACATCCTCGCGCAGGTGAATTTCCAACTCCTCAAGAGGCACGGGGGTTTTGATGCCGGCGGCCAGCATCCGCCGCCGCCATTCCGTGATGGATTGTTCAAGATTAAACATATTGTTCCTCCCATAATTGCTTCGCAAGGGCGAAGCTCCAGTCTGACCCCCTCGGCACGGTTCTATTGTCTGGTTGCTTTGCGCTTCGATCTCCAGTTGGAAAAGCCCGTGGAGACGCCAATGATGATGAAACTTGTCCAAACGATATAATTGGGGAGCCAATCAGACCACCACTGATGTGAGAAAAAAACGGACGCGCTTCTGTGAAATACAAACCACCCGGCCAAATTCAGAATGGTTGTGCCCGCCAATCCAAAGCTGCCGAACCATAACCAGGCATTGCAGTTGACTCCGCAAGTTTTCTGGAATTCGCTTTTGAGCTTGTTGGCATGACCGATTTGCTGGACCGAATTCTCAAAAGCTTGTGGCGCGCCTAATCCGGACTGTATCTGCCTTTCCACGGCCTCGCGCAGATGAATTTCCAGTTCCTCCAGGGGCACAGGGGATTTGATGCCTGCCGCCAACATCTGCCGCCGCCATTCCGTGATGGATTGTTCGAGATTAAACATATTGTTCCTTCCACAGTTGTTTGAACACTTCTGAAACCGCAAGCCACTGCTCCCGCTGCTCATTCAAGACCTTCTTGCCGTCCTTTTTGAGCGAATAGTATTTGCGCTTGCGCCCGTTCTCCGCTTCGCCCCAGCGCGACGCAATCCAGCCCTGGTTTTCCATGCGATGCAACACGGGATAAAGCATCCCGTCGGCCCATTCGATTTTGTCCCCGGACAGCCGTTTGACTTCCTGGATGAGGGCATACCCGTAGCTTTCGCCCCCGGAAAGGAGGGACAAAATCAACGGCTCGGTCGAGGCCGCCACAAGTTCTTTGGTGATCATGGCGATACGATACATTGTCAGGCTATGTATGTCAAGCGGGAAAAATCCGCTGTTTTTCCGGGGTTGACGGCGGGGCGGAAAAAGAGCAGGCTTGGGCAGAGTGAGCTTGCGCAACGAACAAACCGGATACGACCGGCCGAGGATGGCTTCCCTCAAGCGCCACCTTTTTTTCGCGCCGCTTTTGGCCATCCTGTTCTCTGTCCCGCCGGCCCCGGCGGCGGAAGCCGGGGCGGAAAAGACGCCCCTCTGGAGGGACCCGTCCCAGCCGCTGCAGGCGCGGGTGCGCGATCTGGTGGGACGGATGACGCTGGAGGAAAAGGCGCGGCAGGTTTGCAATGCCGCGCCCTCCATCGCGCGTCTGGGGTTGCCGGCTTACGATTATTGGAACGAATGCCTGCACGGCATCGGGCGCAACGGCATCGCCACGGTTTTTCCCCAGGCCATCGGCATGGCGGCCAGCTTTGACCCGGTCGTGTTGCACAAGGTGGCCGACGCCATTGCGACGGAGGGGCGGGCCAAGAACCGCGAATATACGGAAGCCAATCATGGCGACAGCACCAATTACACCGGGCTGTCCTTTTGGGCGCCGAACATCAATATTTTTCGCGACCCGCGCTGGGGCCGCGGGCAGGAGACTTACGGGGAGGACACTTTTCTGACGGGGAGAATGGCGGTGGCCTACATCCAGGGTTTGCAGGGAGACGACCCGAAGTACGTCAAGGCGATGGCTTGCGCCAAACATTTCGCCGTCCACAGCGGGCCGGAAAATGTGCGGCACAGTTTCGACGCCGAGCCGTCGGAGCGGGATTTTTACGAGGTCTATTTGCCCCAGTTCGAGGCGGCGGTGAAGGAAGGCCATGTGGGCGCGGTCATGGGCGCTTACAACCGGATTTATGGCACGCCTTCCTGCGCCAGCCCGCTGCTCCTGAACACGTTGCTGCGCGGCCAGTGGGGGTTCCAGGGCCAGGTCGTGTCGGATTGTTTTGCCATCCAGGACTTTTTCTATGGCCACGGCTTTTCGCCCACCATCGAGGCGGCCGCGGCCACGGCGGTGAGAACCGGATGCGATCTGTCCTGCGGAATGGAGTTCCGGCAACTGACGGACGCGGTGCAGGACAAGCTGCTCAAGGAAAGCGAATTGGACACCGCGGTGGGGCGGATGCTGGAGGCGCGCTTCCGGCTGGGGATGTTTGATCCGCCGGCCCTGGTGCCTTACGCGAAAATCGCGGCGACGGAATACGACACCCCGCAGAATGACGCGCTGGCGCTGCGGATGGCGCGCGAGTCGGTGGTGCTGTTGAAGAATGATGGATTGCTGCCGCTGGATCGCGCCAAGATTCGGAAGATTGCCGTGCTGGGCGTCAACGCCGCCTTTACCAACACCCTGCTGGGCAATTACGAGGGCGAACCAACGCACCCGGTGACCTTCGCCGCCGGCATCTCGACCCTTCTGGGGACCAACACGCAGTGTTATTACCTTCCCGGCTGCCCGCGGGCCATCCTGATGAACGACCCCAATCTGGCGGCTTATGAGTCGGCCCGGCTCAGGGCGCTGGAGGTCGCGCAAACGGTGGACGCGATTATCTATGTCGGCGGCCTTGGCCCGGATTTGGAGCGGGAATTCATGAACGTGCCCTTCGACGGCTTTGACCACGGGGACCGGACGCGCATCGAATTGCCGGCGGTGCAGACGGAGTTCCTGAAAGCGTTGCGCGCGACGGGCAAGCCGCTGGTCTTTGTCAATTGCAGCGGCAGCGCGACGGCCATGCCGTGGGAGGCGGAGCATGTTTCCGCCATTGTTCAGGCCTGGTACCCCGGCCAGGAAGGGGGGCGGGCGGTGGCGGAAGTTTTGTTCGGCGAGGTCAATCCGGCGGGAAGGCTGCCGATCACCTTTTACCGCGCGACCGCCGACCTGCCGTCGTTCCTGGATTATTCCATGGCCAACCGCACCTACCGCTATTTCAAGGGCAAGGTGTTGTGGGCCTTCGGGCACGGCCTGAGCTACACGCAGTTCAAGTATGACGCCGCGCAACTGGACAAGACGCAAGTCAATACGAACGACACGCTCCATGTGAAGGTGGACGTGGCCAACACCGGGGCCAGGGATGGCGACGAAGTGGTGCAGGTCTATTTCCGGCATGTCAAATCGGCCGTGGCGCAGCCGCTGCAGGCGTTGTGCGGATTTGAGCGCGTGCCGGTGGCGGCCAAACAGACCGCGCATGTGGACATCCCGGTGCCGGTGAAGGAACTTCGTTATTGGGACACGGGCAAGAAACAATATGTGGTGGAAGCGGGGGATTATGAAGTTTTGGTGGGAGCGGCGTCGGATGATATCCGGGCCAGACTGCCGTTGCGGGTGGGCGGGAAATGAGATTGCCTCATGGATGAACCTTTTCCGCCATCTCCGGTTTCGCCGGAAATCCCTTCCGGACCATTGCCGGCACAAGCCGCGAGGCGGGATGGGGCGCGGGCGGCCCAGTGGTGTTTTTGGTCTCCGTTTGCCGGGGCTTCGGTGTTTATTCTGGCGGTGACGGCTGGGGCAACCAAGGCGGCCGGCCATTCCCTCCTCATGTTCGCCACCGTCGGGGTTTCCACTTTGATTTTTGCGGGCGGACTGGCTCTGGGAATGGCCGGATTGCGCCGGATGAAGGCGGAAGGCCGCCAGGGCATCCTGGCCCATGCTCTGGCCGGCGTGGCGCTCGACGGAGTGTTGCTGGCCCTGATGCTGTGGCTGGCCGGCTTTTTGATTGTTGACGCGCGACGCGCGGCCGGCGCAAGGGAGAAAGCGGCGGAGCTGGAGGCGCGGCAGTTGACGGCCAGCGTCGGCGGCGGCGCGGCGCTGGAGAAGGCCCTGGAGGCGAACGCGAGCCGGAATTTCGCCGCGGGCTTGCAGGCGTTGCAGAAAAGATACGATTCCGCATGGGCGGCGCTGACCGATCCCCCGGTCCTGGACATGGCCCCGGTCAAGAGCCGGGGAGAATTGCAGGCGCGCGCGGAAGCGGCGCGCCGCGTCATAAAAGCCGCCAAAGACCTGGAGGAATTTGCCGAAAACACGCCGGAGATTTACCGGCAGGAATTGCGAAGACACAAGTTGTCGCCCGCGGCGCGGGAAGCGGAACTGCGACAATTCATGGAAGCCATCGCCGTGGTGAACCCAACCATCATAGCCTTGCGCCAGGCGCAGGTGCGCCAGGGAGAGGCCCTCTTGCGGGTGATCCTGTTGCTCGACGAAACTTGGGGCCATTGGGAATACCGCCCCGCCACGCGGGACCTCAGTTTCAAAATGCCGGAACAGATGGACGACTACAGCGTGGCTTATCAGCAATTCCACGCGGCATCCGGGGAAGCGGAGAGCTTGAAGAAGCAACTCAAGACGCGCAATCCGTGACTTTCAAGCCGAATCCTCGCTTAAGAAATTCTTTCAACCGCGAAATACGCGAAACACGCGAAAAATCCAGACCCTTCCCGCGAAAGCTTTCCGGTTTTCGCGTATTTCGCGCGGTTCCCTCTGTTTTCTATCTTGGCACGGTTTTTGAACCTCTATATTCCTCGCGGTTTTCGTGGAATGTTGCCATTGTCAGGCCGAGATGAAACCGCTTCAGGGTTTGTGATTTCTCCGTCGGGCCTCCTGGGTAGCTCGTTCCTCGCAACCCAGAGCTGATAGAGTCAATCCCTTTGGGATTGGATGAAGGCGCAAGACACCCCCTGAAACGGTGTCTTGCATTCCACCGAAAACAGCGAGGAACCGCTCTGTCGCACTCTGGCGCAATATGGCAAATGGAGGGGGCGAAGGGATGACTCATTTCGACTGTAGCAACTCCAATGGGGCGGCCTGGATTTTGTCGCTGGCCATTTGGGGCATGGGGCAGACGGCCATGCGGCCATCCGGCTCATGCCGAACACAGACGGCGGTCAGGGCGCCGCGCGCGACTTGCACGGGCGGGGAGGCGTTGAGTTTGCGGAACTTGAAGGCGAATGTCAGGGCCTTGGGCTTTTTTTCGGCGACCAGGAGATGAATCTCCACCTCGTCCTCGAAATGGAGCGGGATTTTGTAATCGCATTCGGCATGGACGCGCGGCCAGCTCACCGGCGGGTCGCCGCTGCGGAAGACCGACAACCCCAGGGAACGGAAAAAGCCCTGCTCGGCCGTTTCCATGAAGCGGAAATAATTGGAAAAGTGCATGAGGCCGGCCATGTCGGTTTCGGAGAACTCGACGCGGCGGATGGTTTTGAATTCGTATGGCATGGCGGAGGATAGATGGCGGACGGTTATTTACGAGTTGGAATAGGAGAGGATGGCCCCCTCGCACAGGCCGGCCACCTGCAGGGCCATGGTTTCGACGCTGAATTTTTCGGCGACGGCTTTGCGGCCCGATTCTCCCAGGGCGCGGGCGCGGGCGGGGTCCAGGAGCAAGGACTCGATGGCGCCGGCCAGCGCGTCCGGGTCCTGGGCGTCGCAGAGGAGGCCGCCGCCGGTGGCTTGGAGGATTTCCGGAAAGGCGGAGTGGGCGGGCTGGACGACGGGGACGCCTGAGGCGAGGGCTTCGATCAGGTAGAGGCCAAAGGCCTCGTTGTAAGTGGCCGGCACGGAAAAAACGGAGAGGGAACGAAGGAAATCCAGCTTGGCGGCGCGGGACGGGTTGGGCACAAAGTCCACATCGCCGGCCACCCCCGCTTTCTCCAAACGGTCCCGCAACTCCTCCACCACAACCTGGTCCGCCGGCCCGCAACTGCCGCCGGCGCGCAGTTTCAAATTCTTGACGCGATCGCGCTTCTTCAGCAGGAGGAAGGCGGCGACCAGTTTTTCCAGGCCCTTTTCGCGGCATAGGCGGGCGAAGTAGCCGAGCACGGGCGGCGAGGAGGGAGGATGGAGAATGGAAGATGGAGAATTGGCGGGAAAGCCCTCGAGGTTAATGCCGTTGGAAACGACGCGCACGCGGTCCGGGGGAAGTTGCAGGCGCTTCTGCATCAGGTCCGCGAAATACCGGCTGGGCGCGATGAAAAGATCCGCCTCGGCGGCGCGCTCCGCCACAGTCTGCCAGGCCAGCTCGCGCGCGCCCGGCGGCAAGGAATCCAGAAACCAGTCCTCGCCTTGCAAGGTGCAAATCACCGGGACGCGCAACTCGGAGCGCAGCCGGCGCGTCAGGCCGATGAGCAGGGCATTGGAAAGGCAGATCACCTCGGGCTTTTCGCGGCGCAACCAGCCAATCAACTCGTCCAATTCGCGGGATTGGTTGCCCTCCTCGCCGCGCAACATGGAGAGAGTGATGGGGCCCAGGTTTTCCGGGCGCGTGCGGGTGGCGGGGCCGGCCGCCAGCTTCAACAGAGCGGGCGCGGCCAGAAGATGATGCAGCCATTGCGGGGAACGCCGGAAGAAAGCCGAGTGCTGCTCCAGATAAACATTGATGCCGCCGAAAAAAACCGGCGCGCCGGCGCTCTGGTCCGCTTCATCCAGCGTCAGCGGCAGGTAGAGCGGCGTCATCACCGCCTCATGGCCGAGGCGGCGCAGGGCGGCGACCAGGGCGTTGTCACGCAAACAGGCGCCGCAAAACATTTTGCCGGCGCCGGGCGTGATTTGCACGATGCGCAATGAGCGGGTTTCAGCCACAGGCGGAGAAGTTAAGGCAGAATTGGAAAAATGCGAAATGAGAAATGGAAGCAATCTGGTACTGCCTCAGTGCCGAGGTAGGGCGGGCAGTCCTCTGCCCGCCGCGGCGCGCACGGAGTGCGCGCCCTACCAGCCAAGACCGGCGCATTACACAATCCGGCGGAACATTGGCAACCGCGACCCGCGCCTAATTCATCTCCAACTCTCCCAAATCATAAACCGCGCCATCCGCCCCGGCGGGGATTTCGGGGATGACAATTTCCCGGGTCATCGTGCCGACGGTCTTGTACATGCCGGCGGGAGCGCCGGGCATGGGAGCTTTCGGATCGGTCACCATGATGCTCAATTCGTACGTTCCCGGGATAACGTCGTCTCCCATATAATGTCATGTGTCCGCGGAAATCCGACACCCGACGCTCAAAAAATGCAACCATCTTGCAACCGGCCGCTGTTCACCGGTGTACGGGAAGGTTGCACACGAGAATTAGGCGGCGTCCTACAGACAATTCATGGCAGGGCGCTTATCTTGTGGATGTGAAAAATGAATACCATTCTTCGTCGCGAACACAACGTTCGCCGAAGGGGGAAAGGTTACATATATGAATGCAAGAAACTTCAGATCCATCATCGGATCAGCTTTGGTTGTCGGAATGCTGGCGGCGTTGCCGGCCTCCGCTGGAAGCGGCCTGATCAAAGTCACCCACGCCAGCACCCCCTATCGGGGCGCGTCTCAACCCGTGTCCGCAACCCCGGCCAAGGCTCCTTCCGGGTCCCCTGAAGTCCAGGTTGCCGTCTTGGCAAAATCGCCCGCGCAGCCGGCGTCCAGGCGCGGCGTCTTTATCCGCAGATAATCGCGAACCGCCTCCCGCCTTCTTCGACGTTCTCAGTGGGTCTGATTAGGAAACGGCGAATTTGGGGAGCGTGTGTGTCTCGCCCGCTTTGTTTGGCGTCGTGCCAGACACAGTTCGGCGCGCCTTTTCTTTAAACGCGGCCAAGCCGAAGCGCAATCCAAGGGAAGGAACCCGCGAAGAGGTGGGGCGTGAGACGCGCCCCACTGCGACCGGGACGGTCGCGCTCCCCAATCTTTGCAGTCTTGTTCGGGAATGCAAACCATCCACTATAACATTGCCGGGGCGCGGGCGCTTACCAAATGCCGAAAGAAGCTGCGAATGCGGCTACATTTTCAAGGCGCGCTGGCGGTAGGCCTCGTCGGGACGGGTGTCAATGCGCGCGATGTTTTCCGGGGAGAAAAACACCGGGCCGCCCAGGGCGGCGGCGCCAACGAAGATTTTGGCCGCTTTCTCGGCCATCAGCGTGGCGGAGAGAACGGATTGCCAGCTTGCCCCCAGGGTGATGAGGCCGTGGTTCTGCATGAGAATAACCCGGGGCGGGCGCTGCTGCCTTTGCAGGAACGATTCGGTCTCGCGCCGGACGGCCTGCGCCAGTTTCAGGCCGGGATCGGTGAGGGGGACAAGGACCGAGGCGGGGCCGCAACAAACGATCTCGTCGGGAAACATGCGGTGTCCGGCAAAATCCGCCGCGCGGGGCGAACAGAGGATTTGATTGACAGTGGTGGGGTGGGTGTGGCCGGCAAAATTGACGCCGGGCAGGGAAAGCAGCCAGGCATGAAACGCGGCTTCGACGGAAGGTTTTTTCGCCCGGGGCTCCACGCGGGCGGCGAGCAAGGCGTTATCCACCTGCTGGTCTGTCAGGTTATCTGTTTCCAGCATGGGCAGCAGGGCGGAGACACGGCATTTGACAATCTCGTCCTCTTTGAGGGCGCCGAGACAAGCGCCGCTGGCTTTGACGAGAAAGGTTTCCCCTCCCAGGCGCGCGGAGGCGTTGCCTTCGCCGAGTATGGCCAGACCGCGGTCTTCGCGGCCCAGCTCGTGGGAAAGCGCCAGGAGGTCTTGCAGGATTGAATTTGGCATATGGTTCAGCTCATTTCCTGCCCGCCGGTCACGCTCAAGGCAATGCCGGTGATGTAGGAGGATTGCCCGGAGGCGAGAAAAACGACGGCGTTACAGACATCCTCGTAAGCGCAGCCGCGTTTCATGGGGACTTGATTGATGTAGGCCTGGCGGACGTCGGCCACGTTTTTTGCGCCGGGGATTTTGCCGGCGCGAAGGTACTGGGCAAAGAGGCCCTTTTCAGGATGGGTCCAAAGCGGGGAGTCGAGGAGGTTGCCCGGGCAGACGGCGTTGCAGCGGACGTTGAAGGGGGCCATTTCCAGGGCGACGCTCTGGGTGTGGCCGATGCCGCCAAACTTGCTGGCGGCGTAGGCGGAATTGGCAGCGCTGCCCTTCTTGCCGGACTTGGAATTGATATTGATAATGGAACCGCCGCCCTGAGCCTTCATGATGCGGCAGGCATGTTTGGTGACCAGAAAATAACCAAAGAGGTTGACGTTCAGGACCGCGCGCCACTTTTCCGCATCGGCCTCGGCGATGGGTTCGGCAATCAAGATGCCGGCGTTGGCCACAACGATGTCCACGCGGCCGAATTCCCGCACCGCGCGATCGAAGAGCATTTGGACATCGGGTTCGCGGGTGACATCCGCCTTGACGCCGAGGACGCAGCCGGCCGTTTCGGCGGCAAGGGCGGCGGCGGTTTCGGCAACGCCCTTCTCGTTCACGTCGGCGATCAGGACCTTGCAGCCTTCGCGGACGAGCCGCAACGAGATGGCCCGGCCCAAACCCTGCGCGCCGCCGGTGACGATGGCGGTCTGGTTTTTTAAATCGGCGCTCATGTTGCGGGGAATTGTTTCAGGAGGGCTTCTTCGGCCTGTTTGTTCCAGTGCCCGTCCGAAAGGGGAACAGAGCCGGCCAGTTCGGCCAGCGGGGTTAGCTTCAATCCGCGGCAGGAAGGGTAAACCAGAATTTTGCCGGGCATGAGATTCTGTTCCACCGCGCGGATGCCGTCTATCGCGCCGTCCAAACCGGAGACGGCGGCGACGGACAAATTGGTGTCGAGCCGGCGGGAGACGACTTTGGCCAGGACCTGCTTCATGTCGTTGAGCACCGAACCGCTGGTGCCGATGAAGTAAAGTTGTTTTTCGATGTAGGCGTCCAGATCCAACTCGGCAGTCTTGTCGGCGGGAATGCCGGCAAAGATGTTGATAATGCCGCCGGGGGCCGCGTCCTGGACGGCCTGGACGACAAGGGCGGGAACGGGCGCCATGAGAACAATGTAATGGAACGGGCCGGGCGGTTTGTCTTTGGACGGATGGTAGGGGCGGAAGGTGAGATGGTTCCTGGCCGCCACGGGTTCGGCCAGCTTTTGCAGGACGGCCAAACGCTCGTCGCTGACGTCTCCGGCGAACACCGTCACCCCGGGCACGCCCTGGCAGAGGTCGCGGATGACGTGCATCGTGCCCATGGGGCCGGCCGCGCCGAGGATATTGATGTTGTCGTTGGGACGAATTTCGGCCGTGGCGGGAATGGCGGACAGGGCCGCGGCCGGGTCCCTGCCGGTGGCGCCCACAACGCGGATGCCGCCATAATGAACACGACCGACTTGCGACACGACCGGACGGCCAAACTTGCCGCCGGCTTGAACGATGTTGAACAGGCCGCCGGCGGCGACTTTGGGAAAAAGTTTTTCCACCGTGGCGCGGTTTGAGCCGAAGTAGATGACGTCGTCAAAAGCGGCGTCGGCCAGTTCGGCGATTTTGTCCGCGGTGGTGAAGGCGGTGGTTTTGGGCCTGCCGGGCAGGCTCCAGACGCGGCTCTTGTCCACCAGCCTCTCGCCGACGACGATCATCCGGCCGCCGTTCTTGAGGGTTTGCCGTTGTTTTTCGGCGTAGGAATCTTCCACGCAGGCCCACGGTTCCACCAGCGCCAGGGCGGAAGAGGACAAATCTTCCGGGACGGGAAGGAGCATGGAATCGCCGTCCGGGGCGGTAATGACGCGTTCGTCAAGAAGAACATACTCCTGCAGCGCGCCTTCAAAGTTGTAGCCAAAGGCGGAGTTGGATTGGGCGGTGGGCAGCCAGCGGTAATCGGTTTGCACCAGGTAGCGTTCGCCGGTTTTGTGGCGCTTGACATTGCCGCCGGTCTGGACGATACGGATGACCGTCTCATGGCCCGGCACGGTCGGTTGGTCGCCGGGCACGTAGTTGGGCATTTCCCGCAAAAGGCGCGGATCCAGGCCCGCGGTGATGGAGGATTTGCGGGCGTGGGCGGAAAACTGTTTGAGCAGCTTGAGGTCCGAGAAGCACAGGCCGACGACTTCCACGCGCCCCAGAACCTGATCGGGTCCCGGTTCGAAAACGGCCTTGGATGGGTTCATCCGCAACTGGCCGGGGCCGACCAATTGCACGGCCCGCTGCTGGCTTGGAATGGGCGCGGTTGACGTAATAATGCTCACTGAATTTTGGCGAGAATATGCCCCGGCGCAACCGTGCCGGTCAAGCCGCCCAGCAAATTCTCTTGTGGCGGATGCAATTTGCGCCCCAGCGTCTCAAAGAATCCGTTCTTGGCGGAGAGCGAGGGGAAAGTTTTTGCGGCCCACGGGCTGAGGTAGCCCAGGCCGCTTTGGCGCTGCAAGACCGAGTGGGCATAAACAATATGCGCGCCGCGCAGGAACACCGGCGCCAGCGGCTGTAGTTCCGCCGTTTCAAAAGAATCCACGAACTTGTTGCCGGGTGAGTTCATTTCGGTGCCGGCGATAATCGGGAAGTGGCGCTTCTCCGCCTGGGCGACGATCTCGTATAGGTTTTGCAGTTTCTGGTCCCGAAGGCCGGGGGTATAGTTGCGGTCCGGGATGATGTTCAGGGCCGCCGCGCCGGACGCCATGCCAACGTCGAACCACTCTTCGATGCCCTTCTCGCCCTCGCTCGTGCCGTCCAGCCAGGCCAGCGTGGGGATGGCGCCGGACTGGAGGACGAAACGGTTCATGTCGGCCATTAAGGGAAAGGAGCCGGGATCCGGCGGCGCGTAACCGGGGCCGCCTTTTTTCATGGTTTTTGCGCGAAGGAGGTTCTGGAGCATCGGGCCGGGGGAAGGGGCGTCGCCAAGTTTCTCTTTCCAAAATGCGGCGCGGGCGGAGGGGGCGGGAAACACCTGGGCGGCTTTGCGCTCGAACGCTTCACAGAGGTGGCGCTCGGTGGCGTTGCCGTTGGGGGTGCGCGCCACGACATCCTTCTCGTAATCCAGGGCGATTGGTTCCAGGAAGCGGTTGACGCGAGCCAGCAGCGCGCGGGTGCGTTGGGCCGCGGCGGCGCGCATCTCCGCCAGGAATGGATGCGGCGCGGCGCTGGTGAAGCCCACACCGATATGATAGGCAATGCCCGGTTCCCCGGGAGAATTGAGGACGCGCTCGGCAAACTCGGGAACAAAAACCCGCGATTCCAGGCTGACGCAGGTTTTCAGGCCGAGGAGACGCCCGGCCTGGAGAAATTCTTCCAACCCGTCCAGCACATCGAAGTCCACAATTCCGGCCGCCGCCAGCCCCGCCTTGCGCGCCAGCCAGGCAAATTGGGAGGGGGAATAGCCGTAGGCGTTGTAGGAAAAGAACGTGTGCGCGTGGAAATTCACGCTGGTTCCCGGCTCCGGCAGTGTGATCAGCCCGTCCCCGGCCTGCCGCCAGAGGGCGGCCAGCGCGCGGCGGCGCCGGGCGGGGTCGAAACTGTCGAGTTGTTGTTCCAGCGACTCGGTCATGGGCAAAGCCTCAAGATGAGGGCGGCAGATTAACGCGGAATGGCCGGAGATCAATCCCAAACAGCCGCGCGGCAGCCTATTGGGAGTGTGCCGACGGGTCGGCACTCGCGCTTTCCGAAAGCGGCGGCAAGCCGCCGCGCTCCACGTCGTTTCGCGTTCGCCGTGCGCGGGCGATGTGCCGGCAGGTCTTGGAGTGCAGGCGCGCCAGCGCCGCTTTCCCACTGGCCCCCGCCGTTTTATCCAGAAACCTGCACACCCTCCTCTCCACCGTTTGACCCGTCAATCATGCCCCCAAGACCAACGCAGCACGGGCATGCAAAAGGAGCCGGTTTCGCGTCCTTCACTCCGGGTGGAGCCTCAAAAGGACGGCTCCGTGGGAGTTGACTTTCGCTGAAACGGACGCAGTAGCCGTGCCGCCGTCTTTTTGCGCCCAGAGATCACGGACTTTGCAGGAACCAGCAAGGCCGATATCCGCAAGGACCACCGAGATTTCGGCAGGCTGGGTTGCAGCCGGATCCAACGCGGGCGCGGCATTGGTCCCGCCGGGTCCGCCGCGACCGCGGCGGCCGCCGCCGGTGGGAGCGGGCGCGGCGTTGAAGAGGGCGACGTATTTGTCTTTCGAACCGGGAACATCGGCCACCCAGGCGATGTGGTTGCCGCTGTTGTAAACCTGCTTGTTGTTAGTGGAGTTCTGGTTGACGGCGATGACTTCATCGTTGGTCATCAGCGAAAGGGTGAAGGGGTCGTTCCCCGGCAGGTTGCCGCCCATGATCAGCGGAGAGCGGGCGATGGACCAAAGCGACATGAGCGTGATCTGCTCGTCCTGGGTGAAGTGGGTCCTGTTGTCGGTGTCCTGCCAGGCCCGAATGTTCCCGAACGGAATCATGTCCGCGTCCGGCCAGTGGCCGGGGCCGCGGAACGGCGTCCAATCATGGAGCAGGGTGAACTGGCGGTAAAGAGCGGGCCAGCTATCCCAAAAATCCCCGCTGATCCGCCACAGATTGGCGTTGGTCTGGATGTGCTGCCCCTGGTTGAGGGGCGTTCCGCCGGGCGAGGTTGAGAAAATGATCGCCCGGCCGAACCGGTCAATCGCCTTGCGGATCGCTTCGATCTCCGCCTGATGGTACGGGGAGGAGAGGTCATCCACCTTGACGTAATCCAGGTCCCACGAGGCGAGCAGGGCAAAAACCGAATCGTAATAGGCCTGCGCCCCGGGCTTGGACATGTCCACGCCGTACATGTCGCCGTTCCAGCGGCACACGTTGACCTTGTCCGCAATGTCGGCGGCGTGAAAATCGGTGCCGAGGATGGGCGCGTTGTCGCGATCCACCGCCTGCCGCGGGATGCCGCGCAGCAGATGAAGCCCGAATTTCAGGCCCTGGCTGTGCAGAGAATCGGCCAGGGGTTTGAAAGAACGGGAGGGTTGGGTCATCGGGAAGCGGTTGGGCGCGGGCAGCAACCGTCCATTGGCGTCCATCTCGAGGACGGCGCCGCGGCGGTATGCGGTGGTATGGGCCAGTGGCTCGTACCACTGAATGTCAATGGTAATGATGTTCCAGCCGTGAGACTTGAGGTTCCGGGCCATGTATTCGGCGTTGGCGAGGACATTCGTTTGCCAGACACCGGCCCCGAAACAGTCCCAGGAGTTCCAGCCCATTGGCGGTGTCGGCGCCCAGGACCGATATGCAGGGTCCGCCGCCCAGGAGACGGCAAGGCTGCCGAGCAGTCCGAGGAGCGCAACTGTTGAAATAAAACCAGATTTTCGTTTCATAGCCAGGGTTGATATGAGAACTGACGCTTGCATGAGTCTGTGCCTGAAAGCGTAGCCGGGGCGCGGAGAATTGCAATGCCGAAGGGAATGGAATTCATTTGCCTGTTGACATTCTCGCGTCCGTTGGACACCATGCCGCCACAATGAGTGTGAGCGAAAAACCAATTCTCCCTCACCCGCGCAGCGTCCATCAAGGGGCTGCGCGAAAGGCAAATCCTCATCCATAACCACGTATGCGAAATTCCACCGTAGGCTCTGTTTCCATCTTCTTTGTGATGTCTTTTCTCGTTGCAGGCAATGTCCATGCGACTGCGATTGAGCGTCTTGACGCGAAGTATCTGAAAAGCCGCATCAAGCTGCGGATTGACGAAGGCTGGAAAGTGCAGACTGGAAATGTTGCCGGGGCGGAGGCCACGGGGTTCAATGACAGCGCATGGGAAACGACGAGTGTTCCGCACGATATGAGCATCACGCTGGTCAGCACGACAAATAGCGATCCCGGCGCCATGGGCTGGTACCGGAAACATTTCACTCTTCCTAAAGGGTTTGCGGGGAAGAAGGTCATCGTCCAGTTTGACGGAGTTTATGAGGACTCGAAGATCTACTTGAACGGCACTCAGATCGGCAACCAGCGATTCGGGTATATCAGCTTTTGTTGCGATCTGACGCCGCACCTCAACGCCACGGGCGACAATGTGCTGGCGGTCTTTGTGGACAACGTGACCAGCCGCCGTTCGCACTTCTATTCCGGGACCGGCATTTATCGTCATGTGTGGCTCATCGCGACCGACAAGGTTTATATCCCGAATTGGGGGACAGCAGTTACAACACCCATGGTTGGGGTGGCCGAATCGCAGATCAAGGTGCAGACTGACGTGGCGAATGATCTCGCGTCCGCGCAAACGCGCAATGTGGAAACGACGATTTACAATGAAGCCGGCAAGGCCCTGCAGAAGGTTTCCACACCCATTACGGTCGAGGCGAACAGCACCAACACCTGCGTGCAGACGCTGTCGCTTTCCAACTGCAAACTCTGGTCGCCGTCAACCCCGGTGCGCTACTATGCCTATTCCAGGATTCTGAACAACAGGACACCGACCGATGATTATATTTCCCCGTTCGGCATACGGGAGCTGAAGTATTCGGCCACCGAGGGTTTCACCCTGAACGGCGTTCCGATGAAGTTGAAGGGCGTGTGCGTTCATCACGATCTGGTTCCGGCCGGGGCCGCCGTGCCGGATGCGATGTGGGAACGGGCCATAAAGGAGTTGCTGGCTTCAGGATGCACCGACATCCGCACGTCGCACAATCCGCAAGCCCCAGAATTCTACGATTATTGCGACCAACTGGGCATGATGGTCATGGATGAATTTTGTGACAAATGGGCCCGGACCAACGCGGGTTCCTTCTATGCGGATTTTGACCAGGTCTGGCAAAAGGACCTGACCGGGTTCATTGAACGGGACAGGAATCATCCCAGCATTGTGATCTGGAGTCTGGGCAATGAAGTTTTGGCTGAAGGCAAGGTGCCGGCTTACATTTTCGACACCTTGAAATACTTGGTTCCGTTTGCCAAGAAGCTCGACAGCAGCCGTCCCTACACCCATGCGTCCGTTTCCGGGTGGAGCGACGCCCCCGGTCTGGGCCGGCTCGCCGAGGTCGAAGATGTGGTGGGTGTCAATTACCAGGACTTCCTGTTCCCCGCGATTCATCGGGCCAATCCCAATGCCATCCTGGTCGGCACCGAACAAGACCCGTACCTGGCCCGCAGCTCCGGCGGTCCGACATGGTACGAGGTGAGGAGCAACAATTATACCATAGGTCATCATTTGTGGACGGGCGTGGATTATCTGGGCGAGTCCCGCAACAGCCTGGGCGGCACCAGCGGCTTCCTGGATAACTGCATCTTCCGCAAGTCGTGGTTTTATTATATGCAAAGCCAGTGGGGTGACAAGCCCATGGTGCATATCGCCATCGGCGATGGCGCGGGGAGAGGAGGCGCGAATAATCTGGCCGAGAATTGGAACCAGACCGGGCCGGTCAACGTGGTGACCTATAACAATTGCCAAACCGTGGATCTCTACGTCAATTCCACAAAGATCGGGACCAAGAAAGCGAGCGATTTCGCCAAGACCGGGATTATGCAATGGACGAACGTCCCGTGGGAAGCCGGGATGATCAAGGCGATTGGCATGAAAGACGGCAAAGAGGTCGCCGTGGACAGCATCAAGACCGCGGGCGCGCCCGCCAAGCTCCTGCTCAAGCCTGACCGCACCACCCTCTACGCGGATGGGAATGATGTCTCCTGCATCGAAGTGGACATAGTGGATGCGGACAAAAACCCCATTTTCGCCGCCAACAACACGGTCCAGTTCACCATGACCGGCCCGGGGCGCAACATTGGCATTGCCAGCGGCGACTTTATGAATAATGAGCCTTTCAAAGCAACCAGCCGGAAGGCTCACCACGGGAAGGCGCTGATCGTTATTCAATCGAGCCTGGTTCCCGGAACGATCCACCTGACGGTGAACTCGCCGGGTTTGACTCCGGCCACCTTGACCTTGACCGCCAAACGGCAGTAGCGGTTCACGGCCCGGGAGCCGTTAAAGTTTTGCTCGGGGATGCCGATAATTCATCCGAGGCCATGACAATGGCGGCTCGAAACACAGTTTCAATTCTGAACACGCGGTCAGCATGAATATCAAAACACGTCAAGGGGGCGTGGGTTCGTTGGAAGGAGAAGTTCGGCCGGCGGGGGCCGTTGCGTCCCGGTTCCGCGAAACTGGCCGTTCATTCCAATGAACTCCGCCCATCCAGACAAAGACTACCTGAATACCGTGACGGAGGAGATCCATCACTCGCGTTCACAGACTTTGAATCCAGCCGGGCGCTACTTGGATCGCGTGGCGAGTCTGCCTCCCGCCCCGACGCTCGTGACCGAATTGATGGCGCTTTTCCGGGAGCCGGACCGGGATGTGGACCAGGTTGTGCAACTGATCAGCTACGAGCCTTCCCTGACGGCCCAGATCCTGAGGATGTGCAACAGCGCCTGTTTCGCCGGCGAACAGCCGCCCGGCGACATCTTTGAGGCGGTTTCCAGATTGGGGTTCTACCAGGTGTATTGTCTGGTGGTGACCCTCTTTGGCGCGCAGGCCAAACGCATGGAGGGAGCGGACCGGGGTGTGAACGTGGAGTCGTTATGGCGTCATTCGGTGGCTGCCGCAGTGTCGGCTGCGGTGGTGGAGGAGGAGGCCGGGCAGGAAAAGGGGGCGGCTTTCACGGCGGGGTTGTTGCACGACATTGGCAAGCTGGCGCTGGCTTCGGTCGAAGGCGAGCCTTATGCGAGATTATTCCAACTGGCAAGAGAACAAGGGGTGGCGCTGGCCGTTATGGAACGCTCCGCTTTTGGAATGGACCATGCCGAACTGGGCGGTGAATTGATGCGCCGCTGGAATTTGCCGCCGGATGTCGTCGCCGCGGTTCGTCATCACCACCAATTTGAGGACGCGGCGCCATACGAGCGGCTGGCCGCCGCCGTCCAGGCCGGGGACATCCTCGCGCATCACCTTTTCAACGAGGAATTGGCCGGCGCCAACGTTTGGGCATCCCTGGCCGCCGCCTTGCTCGCGCTCGGACTCAGTCCAGACGATCTCCCCGGCCTCCTGGCCAAAACGCAAGCCGGGATGGAAAGAGTCAAAGGGTTGCTGCAAATATAGCTCATAAGGATCGGGAGAGGATGACCTGCCGTTTCAGAGCGGCGGCGGAGGTTGACAGGGACGGCGGAACGGGGGCAGTTTGATGCCGGGGCGCGCCGGCTTCCGGGGCGGGGGCCGACAAGCATTATGAGCAAGAATATTTTCGAGAAAATCATCGCGCGCGAAATCCCGGCGGACATTGTCTATGAAGATGAGGCGGTGCTGGCGTTCCGCGACCTCAACCCCAAGGCGCCAACCCATGTCCTGATCGTTCCCAAAAAGAGCCTCGCCCGGCTCTCCGAGGCCGGGGCGGAGGATGAAAAGCTGCTCGGCCACCTGCTGCTCAAGGCGGGCGAGGTGGCCCGGCAATTGGGACTGAACAAAAGCGGCTACCGGGTGGTGATCAACAACGGCCGGGACGGCGGCGAAACGGTGCCGCATCTGCATTGCCATATCCTGGGCGGACGCGGGCTGGGCTGGCCGCCCGGATAAGAGCCGGCGTGTGATTACTTTTCTGCAAGGCAAATTGATCGAGGCGCTGCCCACGCAGGTGACGGTGGAGGTCAACGGCGTGGGGTATGAGGCGCTGATCCCCCTGTCGTCATTCGACAAGCTGCCCGCGCCGGGCCAGCCGGTAAAATTGTTGACGCACCTGGTGGTCAGGGAAGACGCGCATGTGCTCTACGGCTTTATGAGCGCGGCGGAGCGGGGATTGTTCCGGCTGCTCATCAGCACGGTCAGCGGCGTGGGGCCGAAAATCGCCCTCGGCATTCTCAGCGGGATGAATGTCACCGCCTTCCGCGGCGCGGTGGCGGGCGGCGATGTCAAGATGCTGTCGCAGATTTCCGGCGTCGGGAAAAAAACGGCGGAGCGGATCGTGGTGGAATTGAAGGACAAGATCGGCGCGGCCGGGGTGTTGGAGGCGGGGAGCGCGCAACGGGCGCTTTCCGCCGGCGAACAAAGAAACAACGACGCCGCGCTGGCGCTGATGGCGCTGGGGTACAAACAGGCGGAGGCGCAGGAGGCGGTGCGCGCGGCGGCGGCGGTTTTGGGGGCGGAGGCGGGCGTGGAGGAACTGGTGCGGGCGGCGTTGAAAAAAGGCGGGTGATGGCGGTGTCCACAAACCAGAATGCCGGCGGGCCGGTTGTGCCGCGCCAGTTGTCGTGGCGGCGCAAGGCGGCGGCGGCGGCGGTCCTGGCCGTCCTGCGACTGTTCATGAGGACCTGGCGCTGCCATTGGAAGGACGGGGAGGCGTGTCCCGTGGTGCCCGGGCCGGTGATTTTTTGCACCTGGCACAACCGTCTGGCGCTGGCCATGTCGGCCAACGGGGATTTTGTGCGCGAGAAATGGCCGGCGGCCGGCCTGTGCGCGATGATCAGCGCCAGCCGGGACGGGGCGTTTTTTGCCAGCCTGGTGGAACCGTTCGGGGTGGTGGCGATCCGCGGTTCGACGAGCCGGCGGGGGCCGCAGGCGCTGTTGGAAGCAACCACCTGGATGGAAAAGAACTACAACGTGGCCATCACGCCGGACGGTCCGCGCGGCCCGGCCTACCAAGTGCAGGAGGGCATCCTTCACCTGGCCCAATTGACCGGCCGGCCGATTATCCCGATGTCCAATTACACCCGCCGCAAAATTACCTGCCGAAGCTGGGACAAATTTCAAATCCCGCTGCCCTTTGCCCGCTGCGAATTGCGCTGGGGCCGTCCGATTTGGGTGCCGCGCGACGCGACGGCGGAGGCCCGCGAGCAACTCCGCCTGGATTTGGAAAAGGCGATGATGGAGATCACCACCGATTGAGAAGATGGATTCGCGGCCCGCGCCCAGGAATGACTCATTGATTTG
>JBEKIA010000018.1:0-28702 GCA_050011995.1 Verrucomicrobiota bacterium | reverse complement strand
GCGGATTCTCGGTTTGCGCGGCGGCGGGCGGCGCGCGCGTGACCAGCCTGGACCTTTCCAAAAAATCCCTGGACTGGGGAAAACGCAATTTTGCGCTCAACGGCCTGGAACCCGCCGCCCACAATTTCATTTTTGGCGACGCCTTTGCCTGGTTCCGGCGCCTGGCCAAAAAGGGGCGCCTGTTCGATGTGATCATTCTGGACCCGCCCACCTTTTCGCGCTCCAGGGAACACGGCGTTTTTCGAGCGGAAAAGGATTATGGAACGCTGGCCGCCGCCGCGCTGCCCTTGCTGGAGCGCGACGGCGTTCTGCTGGCCTCCACCAACGCGGCGACTCTGCCACCGGAGCGTTTCCTGGAAATGGTGGCGCTGGCCGTCACCCGGGCCGGCCGCCGCGTCACGCGGCAGCATTACGCCCCGCAGCCGCCGGATTTTCCGGCGCATCGCCAGGAGCCGGCCTGCTTGAAAACCGTCTGGCTGCGCGTCAGCTAATGGCCATTCGGAGTTAAGATTAAGATTGGGAGCAAGGTTAGGAGGGGAACCCAAAAAAGTGGAATGCGCCCCGCCCTGCCCGTCACCGGCCTTCGCCGGCGCATGACGATTTCTGCATTTTTCCCTTGACCATGAAGAACCATTTCAGAACTTGCGGCGGATGGAAAGTGGTTCGCAACAGGCACTGGATGAATTGGCCCGCCGGGAGAGGTGGGGCGGGCTGTTGGGAATTGACCGTAACTGAAATGAAGTCAAAATAGGGGTTGTGAGTTCTGCCATGAACAGTTCAGCGCCGGGGCCGGATTCATCCGGCAAGCGGCGGGGGCGTCTGAGGATGATTGGGGTCCTGGTCCTGCTGTTGGGTCTGGGCGGCGCGGGCACGGTTTATTGGACGGGCACCGCCCCGGAGGATTGGTCCTCCGACCCGGCCACGGCGCGGGCTTACAAGACGGAAACGAGGAACATTGAAGTCAACTTCGGCGAAATGGGCCTGATCCTGAACAATATCATGGCCGGCCTGGATCGGCCCGACGTGCAGGCCGCCGGCATCGCGCTCGTGTCCATTCTTGCGGCCTCCGGCTGTTTTTGGTTCGCCCACTGGCTGGAACGCGGCGGCGAACCCGATGATCCCGCCGGCTGAAGCCTTTCCGTCCCTTCCTCATCCCATGCCAAACACGAAGGAACTCTACCGCCAATTGCGCCTTTTGCCGTGGGAACGGCTCTGGACGGAGGAGGCGGCGCGCTTCGAGCGGGCCGCGCCGCGGGAACGAATCCAAAGGGCGGCGGTCATTCGCGCGGTGGGGGTGGTCTTTTCCGAGTCGGGGCCGGCGGAACAGAAGGAGGCGGTGAGGCGCTGGCTGCGGGGCCTGCTGCAGGATCCCGGCGAGAAAATCCGGCGCTACGCCATGGCGGCGCTGCCCAAAATCGGCGCCGGCCCGGAGGAGGAATCCGGCCTGCTTGCCTTGCTGCGGACCGCCGCTTCCGGGCGCGAGAAGAAATTTCTGGCGCGGACTTTGGAGAAAATCGGCGGGTCTGCCTCACTGGAAATCCTGGAGAAAGGGGATGACGATTTTCTCCGGCAAGCCGGGCAGAAGGTCAAGGCGGGCATTGCCCGCCGGGAAAGTCCCAGCGCCGCGCGGATGGACGGCGTTCTGGCCGATTGGGCCGGTCTGCGGATTCATCTGCGCGGACGCCGGGGGTTGGAGGGAATTGTCCGTGGCGAAGTGGAAGAATCCTTCCGCGCGGGGGGGAAGTTCCGCGTGGCCGGAGTCGGGAGCGGCCTGGTGGCGGTCAGGCCGGTGGCGCCATTCTGCCTGGCGGACATTTATGCGCTGCGATGCTTCGGCACGGCTGGCATTGTGCTGGGCGCGGCTCCCATCGCCGGCGAGGCGGAGTCCGTGGCGGCTTTGGCCGGGGTGATTGCGTCGCCGTTGTCGCGGCGGATATTGGAGGCGTTCACCCGGGGAGCGATCCGCTATCGTCTGAACTTTATGGCCGGGGGCCATCAGAGAAGCGCGGTGCGCCGGCTGGCCGGCCGGGTTTATGAGTTATGCCCGGAAATGCTGAACGACGGGCGGAATGTGACCTGGACGATGGACATTTTCGAGGAGGAAGGCGGCCGCCGGGTGGAATTGCGGCCGAACGTGACGCCCGATCCCCGTTTTAGTTATCGCCGGCAGGACGTTCCCGCGGCCTCGCATCCTCCGATGGCGGCCTGCATGGCCCGGCTGGCCGGAAGGGCGCAGCATGAAATCATCTGGGACCCTTTTTGCGGATCGGGATTGGAACTGATCGAAAGCGCGCTGCTCGGCGGGGTGGAACGCATCCTCGGAACCGACCTCAGCGCCGCCGCCATCGCCATCACCCGGGGCAACTTTGCCGCCGTGAAAGCGAACCGGGCGCCCACGGAGTTGGTGTGCTGCGACTTCCGCGATTTCGCCACCAGCGCGGGCATGGGACCCAACAGCGTGAGCCTGCTGATCACCAATCCGCCCCTGGGCAGGCGCGTTCCCATTGCCGATCTGCCCGGGCTGATGAGGGATTTATTCGCCGTGGCCGCCACGGTGCTGCGGCCAGGGGGAAGGCTGGTTCTGGCCAATCCCCTGTCCATGGAGAAGCCGCATCCCTCGCTGGAACTACAGTACCGCCAGGCGGTTGATTTTGGCGGATTCGATTGCCGCCTGGAAAAGTATCGGAAGCGGGCGCGGTGAAGGAGGCCGGGGGGATGATGAAAAATCTTTCGCAAAACTGAATGCGGCACGCTTCTTGCGTAACCCATAATTGCGTGTCTCACCAATCCGCGTGTGCGGATTGGACGGGGTCCGGTCCGCGCTCAACGGCCGGGCCCCGTTTCGTTTTAACCAGCACGAAATCAGGCACTTGCGCTTGCCGGTCTATGGGGCGCCCGCAACCGCGGATTCTGGCTGAAATCAGAATCCCACAGCCAAGCATGACTAGACACTCCAACCCCAAACCAGAAAAACCCCATGCTCGCGGCATTACACTGCCGCCAACAGGACGAACTGGCGTAAACACTGCCCCGGCGTCCGGCATGGAGCCGAACGCTTGAAGAGGTTGGCGAACCGCGTGACTACTTCACATGGCCGGACACCAACTTGGTCATCTCGAACATGCTGACGCTCTTCTTGCCGTTGAAAACAGCCTGAAGGGTTTCGTCGGCATTGATTTGCGTGCGGACTTTCTTGTCCTGCAAACCGTGCTTCCGGATATATGCCCAAAGTTTCTTGGTCAATTCCGTCCGCGGGAGCGGGGCGGCGCCGACCACTTTGGCGAGTTTGTCATCCGGTTGGACCGGTTTCATGAAGGCCGCGCTGGGCTTGCGTTTTGATTTTGTTTTCGTTGCCATGCCTGTTTATTGACTGACTCCCGGCGGAATGCAACAAAAAAGTCACCATTTTTCGCCTTTTTTTCCACCCCCCTTCCGCGCCGCGGCCACCGCCACGCCGCCAAGTGGAAGAAAGCGGGGCTGAAAAAGGAATTCGCCAGCCTTGCCCCTGCCATGCTATGGTTGCGACGTGGAAACGATTGAGCGATTGAGCAGCCCGTCGCTGGCCCGAAGGCTCGGCGATGCCGCTCATGTGTCACCCTTGCTGCGCAACCTCTGCCAGAGGAGCGGTTGTTCGGAAGAGCGAGTCGGCGAATGGCTGCTCAAATGCGCCGTTGACCGGGGGGCCAGCCACTACGAGCGGGATTTTCCAGAAGATCTCCCTCCAGACGACTCTGGCCTGAGCCATGAAGAACTCGCGGTGGCTTTGTGTCTTGGCCGGCATCCATACAACCCGGCGTTTATACGCGCCGCCGCACAATTGCTGAGTTCCCCGCGCACCGACGCGCCCAGACTCGCCAGATTGGCGGTGATGGAAAGGGTGGAACCTGTCTTGTTCCGCATCGCCACCTTGGCGGCGCGTTTCGCGCCGGGCGCGCAGCCCTGGTCCTATTTGCTCCGCCACCTGCCCAAGCGGCTGGCTTGCCCTCCGGATGCTCTCCCCCACTGGTCCCGTTTCGTCAGCCAAACCGGCGTCACTTCGTTCGAGGGCGGCCCTGAAATCCGCTGGCTCTGGCGGCGCGAACCTGCCCAATGAGCAACCCGCTTCGCATCCTAAAAGCGCTCGACCAGCACCTGACCGCGCCTGCTGAGATCACGAAACGGAATTTTGACTGGATTAACAGGATGGACAGGATGTGAACGGGAAGTCTCCCTTTTGAATCCGTTCGGAATCCTGTAAATCCTGTAAATCCTGTCCAAAGGTCCTTTCCCATTTTTCGCTTTGCAGATTGGGGCGGGCAGGCAGACTGGAAGGGTGATTCGGAACATTATTTTTGATTGGTCGGGGACGCTGGTGGACGATTTGCCGGCGGTTCTGGCGGCGACCAATCATGTGTTTGACAAGTGCGGCGCGCCGGCCTGGACCATGGACCGGTTCCGCGCCGAGTTCTGCCTGCCGTTCCAGGATTTTTACGCGCGCTTTTTGCCGCAGGTCCCGGTGGCGGAGTTGGAGCGGGTGTTTCACGGGCATTTCAGCCAGGCGCCGGAAGCGGTGGTGGAACTGGGGCACGCGCGGGAATTCTTGGTGTTTTGCCGGGAACAGGGGATTCGCTCGTTTGTGTTGAGCACGATTCACCCGGATTATTACGCGGCGCAAGCGGCGGTCAATGGCTTTGATCAATTCATGGAGCGCGCCTATCTGGGGGTGTGGGACAAGCGGGCAAAGATCGCGGAGGTTCTGGCCGAGAACCGGCTGGCGGCGGCGGAAACGATGTTTGTGGGAGACATGCAGCACGACATGGATGCGGCCCGGCAGGGCGGGGTTTTTTCGTGCGGGGTGCTGACGGGTTACAACCGGCTGGAACAATTGCGGGCCAGCCGGCCGGACTTGATCGTGGAACATCTGGGGGAGTTGCGCGAAATTCTAGCGCGGCGGAAATTTGAATTGCGCCCGGCTGACAACGGGGCGGAATTGCCGCGCCATCCGGCTTGCGCCGCGCTCGATCCGGCAAAGCTATAAGGGGTGTGGAAGGCGATTGCGCGATGGGGCAGGCTTGACGGAGGGAATCGCCGCTGGCTTCTCGAGGGTTGAGCCAAATGCGAGAGTCCATTATCCTCCGGATGTGCGAATTCAAAATGAACCGTTGCGGATGCGTCAACTGATTTTTCGCAGCCTGCGTTTTTACGCGCGCAGCCATCTTGGCTCCGTGCTGGGGGTGGCGGTGGCGGGGACGGTGCTGGTGGGCGCGCTGGCGGTCGGGGATTGCGCGCGGGAAAGCTTGCGCGAAATGGGGCTGGCGCGGCTGGGGAAGATTAATTTTGCCCTGCCGGGGAAGGACCGGCTCTTTCGCGAGGCGCTGGCGGAGGATTTGCGGGCCGGCCTGGGCAACGGGCTGGCGGCGGCGGCGCTGGTGCTGCCCGGAATGGCGGCCAACAGCGACGGTTCGCAACGGGCCAACCATGCGCAAATTCTGGGTGTGGATGAACTTTTTTGGGAGATGGCGCCATCGCAACCGAAATTGGCGGAGGATTGGACAAACGGGGTGGTTTTGAATGAGCCGCTGGCGCGACAGTTGGGAGTGAAGACAGGCGACGCCATTTTGCTGCGCGCGCAAAAGCCTTCCCTGCTTTCCCTGGAAGCGCCCATTTCGCCACAGGAGGATTTGGCTTCGGGATTTCGCCTGGCTGTCAAGGGCGTTGTTTCGGACGCGGAACTGGGGCGGTTTAGTTTGCAGGCCAATCAAGTGCCGCCACTCAACGCCTTCGTGCCGCTGCATTTTTTGCAGGGCAAAGTGGGGCTGGCAGGAAAGGCGAATTTGCTGCTGGTCAGCGGGGCGACCAATGCGGCGGACTTGGCGGATTTGCTGCGCCGGCACTGGACCCTGGCGGACGCGCAATGCGAATTGCGCCCGTCGCCGGGAGGATTGGAACTGCGCAGCGAGCGGGTGTTCCTGGATCCGCCGGTCGCGCAGGCGGCGCTGGCGCGCGCGCCCGGAGCGGAATTGATCTTGACATACTTTGTCAACGAATTGCGAGACGGCACCAACAGCACCCCTTATTCCATGGTGACGGCGGCCAGCGCGCCGCTGGCCCCGGAGCGGATGAGCGACGGCCAAATCCTCCTCAATCAATGGCTGGCGGATGATTTGCGCGCCAAGCCGGGGGATGAAGTGGAACTGACTTATTTTATTCCGGGCACGACCCGGCGGATGGAGGAGAAACGGGACCGCTTCCGCGTGTATGCCGTCGTCCCGATGGAGGGTCTGTCGGCCGACCGGTCGTTGCTGCCGGATTTTCCCGGCATCGCCAAGGCGGAGTCCACCGCGAACTGGGACGCGGGATTTCCCATTGACCTGGGGAAAATCCGGCCCAAGGACGAACAGTATTGGAAGGATTACCGCGGGACGCCCAAGGCGTTCGTCACGCTCCAGGCGGGGCAGCGGATGTGGGGGAACCGGTTCGGGGATTTGACGGCGGCGCGGTGGCGGGGCGAGACCGGAGCCGGCGGCGCGGCGGCGGAAAAGGAAATAATGTCAAAACTAAATCCGGCGTCGGCGGGGCTGTCCTTTTTGCCGGTGCGGGAGCAGGCGCTGGCGGCGGCGGCGAGCGGGCAGGCGCAGGAATTTGGGGGGCTGTTTTTGTCGTTCAGCTTTTTTCTCATCGCGGCGGCGCTGATTTTGCTGGCGTTGCTGTTTGAACTGGGGATGGAAAAGCGGGCCAAGGAGATTGGAATTTTGCTGGCGCTGGGATGGCGGCCGGGGCAGGCGCGGCGGCTGCTGCTGGGGGAGGGCCTGGCGGTGGCGGCGCTGGGCGGGTTGCTGGGCGTGGCGGGCGGGGTTTTGTACGCGCGCGCAATTTTGTGGGGGCTGAGGACGCTGTGGAGCGCGGCGGCGGCAAATTCCGCCCTGCGCTTTCATGTGACAGCGGGCACGCTGGCGGGAGGCGGCGCGGCGAGCATCGTCATCGGCGCGGCGGTGATGTGGCTGGCGCTGCGGGCGCAAACCAGGCGTCCGGCCCGCGAGTTGCTGGAACGGGGCAATGAGATGGAAGCGCAAACCGCGCCCGGCAAAGGCGGACGGCGCCGGGCCGGCTGGGTGGCGGCGGCGAGTTTTTTGGGCGCGCTGGCGCTGGCGGGGAGCGCGTTGGGCAAACGGGACAGTTCGGCGGTGGAAGCGTTTTTTGGCGGAGGGGCGTTGCTGCTGATCGCCGGGATCGCGGGAGCGGCGGTGTGGTTCCGGTCGCTGGCGGAGAGGCGGGTTTCCAAACCGCTCTCGCTGGCCGAATTGGGGATGCGCGGCTGCGCGCGGCAGCGCAAGCGAAGCCTGGCCACGGTGGCGCTGCTGGCGAGCGGAAGTTTTTTGATCATCGCCGTGGAAGCCAACAAGCTGGACGCGCGGCAGGACAGCGGAGCGCGGTCTTCGGGGACGGGCGGTTTTGCGTTGATCGGGGAATCGGCCTTTCCGGTGATGCAGGACTTGAACACCAAAGCGGGCCGGGATTTTTTCGGGCTGCATGAGGCCGGGCTGGACCGGGTGGAATTTGTGCAGATGCGGGTGCGGGACGGGGACGACGCCAGTTGCCTGAATTTGAACCGGGCGCTGACCCCGCGGTTGCTGGGGGTCAAACCGGAGTTGCTGGACGCGCGGCGCGCGTTCACTTTCACCGCGCTGGCGGACAAAGCATTGGCGCAACGGCCCTGGACGGCGCTGCAACGCCGCGAGCCTTCCCGCCCCGATGAAATTCCGGCCATCGGGGATGAAGCGTCCATCGAATGGGCGCTGGGAAAGAAAATCGGGGACACGGTGGATTATACCGATGAGCACGGCCATCCGTTCCGGGTGCGGATCGTCGGCGCGGTGGCGAATTCGATTTTGCAGGGGAGCCTGCTCATTGACGAGACGGAGTTTGTGAAACTGTTTCCGGGGGAAAGCGGTTATCGAATGTTCCTGGTGGATGCGCCGCCCAAAGAAGCGGCGGCGGATGCGGCAATGCTGGCCAAGGGGTTGCAGGATCGGGGGCTGGAATTGACGCCGGCGGCGGACCGGCTCAACGCCTATAACGCGGTGCAAAACACCTATTTGAACACGTTCCAGATGCTGGGCGCGCTGGGATTGCTGCTGGGCAGCGCGGGGATGGGTGTGGTGGTGCTGCGCAATGTGCTGGAACGGCGCGGGGAACTGGCGGTGCTCCTGGCGGTGGGATTCCGGCCGCGCGCGCTGCGCCGGCTGGTGTTGTGGGAACACGGGGCCTTGCAGGCGCTGGGAATGTTGCTGGGGATTTTGGCGGCGTGGCTGGCGGTGCTGCCGGTCTTGCTTGCGCCGGGCGCGCCGCTATCCCTCGGCCCGCTGGCGGCGGCGATGGCGCTGGTGCTGGGCAGCGGGATGTTGTGGACGTGGGCGGCGGCGCGGGTGGCCTTGCGGGGAGACTTGCTCGAGGCGCTCCGGGAGGAATGAAAAGGCAAATTTGATTTTGACGGCGGCGGGACAGGCAGTAAATTTGCGGGCTGAAGTTTTGAGATTATGGACAATTTGCAAGACGAACTGAAGGATCTAAAAGGGTTCATCGCCGAACTCAAGGCCGACCGCGCCGCGACGAAGGAAAAAGAAAAACGCGAGTCGTGGACCAAATACGTCTCGCTCACGGTGGTCATCATCGCCGTGGTGGGGTCCCTTGCCGCCCAATGGTCGGGCAAATACGGCAGCCGCGTGCAGTTGAGCCAGGCGATGGCTTCCGACGCCTGGAATCTTTATCAGGCGCGCTCGGTCAAGGGGCACTTGCTGGAGGTCACCACCAACGCGCTGGCCAAAATGGGCAATGCCGGCGACCCCGAAGTGCAAAAAATGCTCAAGGCTTACGCCAAAGACGTGGCCAAGTATGACGACGGCAAGGAGGAAAGCCAAAAAATTGCCAGGGCCTACGAAGAAGACCGCGATGCCGCGGAAGCTTTGGGGGCGAAACTGGGGCCGTCGCTTCCGCTTTTCTCCGTTTCCATTGCCATGGCTTCGATGTGTTTGTTGACAAGAAAGAAGCCGTTATGGCTGATTGCCATGCTCACCGCCGCCATCGCCACAGGAATGATGATTTCGGCGCGTTTGGCGGAAACGCCGCCCAAGGGTCCCCGGCTCGAGCAGGCATCCCTGGCCGCAAAAGCGCCCCCGGCCCAGGAAAAACCCGTTCCGGCGAAATAAGCCGCAATCGCAGGCGGCGGGTGATGGCAATCCGCCTCGACTTTCAAATCAACCTCACGCTTGACTGGTATCACCTGTGATGCCAGTTTATACCGCATGGAAATCGTTCAAGACACCAATGTCTTCGTTGCCGCGCTACGAAGCCAGGAAGGCGCCAGCGCCGAAGTGTTGGATCGTTGTCTGGCCCACGAGGATGAAGCTGTCATGGGCGCGGCCCTGTTTGCGGAATACGAGGAACTGGTGGAGCGGGAAAGCGTGTGGCGGAGCGTGCCGGTGACGGCGGAGGAACGCCAAGCGATATTGGACGATTTCTGCGCGGCAGCGAGGTGGCAACCGATTTATTTTCGCTGGCGGCCCAACCTGCCGGATGCGGATGACGACCACGTTTTGGAACTGGCTCTTGCCGGCGGGGTGGAACACCTGGTCACGCACAACACGCGCCACTTTGGACGGGGTGAGCTTAAATTTGCCTCGCCGATTGTGGTGACTCCGGCGCAACATCTGAAAATTGTAAAATGAAAACCATTCCTTATCGTTGTGATGATTCACGGCACAAAGCATTGCTGGGCGCGGCGCGATCCAACGGCACGAGTGTGCAGAGATTGTTTGATAACTTCGTCACGCATGTCATCACAGAACGCCAGGCAGAAGCCCGTTTCGTGGCGCGCCAGAAGCGCGGGAATCCGGCGCACGGACGGAGGCTGCTGAATGCCATCCGCGAGCGGCTCGCCAGCCGCGCCAAAACACAGAAAACGAGAGATGCTATGGGGTAACCCCCATTGACATTAAATCCACCAGCCAAAGGCTAAAGCCCTTTGGAGGAAGGCTTGACTTCCGCGGCCGTCGTGGCAAGGATGCAGGTATGATTACCAAAGCACCCAAGATTGCCGCTTGTCTCGCCGTTCTCGTGTTGTTTTCCGCGTCCAGCCTGTTTGGCCAGATGGGCAGGACATGGCCCTCCGAGAAGAAGATCGTCCCGGACCCGGTCACGGGATTGCCGCTCGAATTTCTGACCAGCACCGACGGCTCTTACACCCAGTCCAAAATCTACCAGACGCACCGGCAATGGACGGCGGATGGGAAGTGGCTGATCTTCCGGGGTGTGCGCGAAACCGGCCCGCAGGCGCTCGCGGTGAACGAGGAGTCGGGGCAAATCGTGCAGGTGACGGAAACCGGCTTTATGGGGATGTTGTGCGCCGGCAATAAAACGATGAAGCTCTACGTCCTGACGGGCGGCGGCGGCGGCAGAGGCCGGGGCGCAACCACCGCGCCCGGCGCCGCGGAAGGCGCGGCCCGGGGAGCCGGCCCGGTCGCAGTCGAACCGGCTGCCCCGCGCGCCGGCGGCCGAGGCCCTGGCGGCGGCAGAGGCGGCGCCGGCGGACCCCAGCAGATTCTCGAGATTGACCTGGAAAAACTCTTCGCCGACGTTGCCGCCGGAGCCGTCAAGCCCGCGGCCAATTACACGCGCGTTTGTGGAACGGTCCCGACCGGCCTCAACGCCGACGGCAACATGGGGCTGGATGCCAATGATGACTTCATGTACTTCCGGGTGAACGGGCCGGAAACGGCGCAGTTGTCCGAAGGCCAGACGCTCCAGAAGGGCTTCGGGCCACGGGCCATGGGCGCCGGCCCGAGCGGGTTGCGCAGCATGAATCTCAAGACTGGCGAGGTCAAAATGATCTGCAACGTCGGCTTCCAGATCGGGCATGTGCAGAGCAATCCCTGGGCGCCGGGCGAGATCGTCTTCTGCTGGGAAACCGGCGGCAAGGCCCCGCAGCGGACCTGGTTCGTCAATGCCGACGGAAGCGGGCTGCGGCCGCTCTATCCGGAAGCGCCTTACGAATGGATCACTCACGAGGCCTTTATCGGCAAGGATGAAGTGGCCATCGCCATCCTCGGCCACCGCAATATCGCCAGCGCGACGCCGGACTCTGATTGGGGCATCTCCGGAACCTTCGAACATCCGACCGGCGTGGGCATCGTCAATCTGCGGACCCGGGAAATGCGCATCGTCGGCCAGGTGCCGCCATGGGACACCGCCGGACGCTCGGACTGGCACGTCGCCGGATCGGCCGACGGCCGCTGGGCCGCCTGCGACGATTTCGCCTTCGAGGTCTGGGTCTTTGACCGCCACAACGGCGAAGCGACCCGGCTGGCCGGTCCCCAGAAAATGGGCGTGGACCATATTCACCCGACGTTCAACGCGGACGGCACCAAGATCGAGATCCAATCGGCCCTGATCTCCAAGGATGATCGCTCGTTGAACATCTGCGTTGTGCCGCTGCCAAAGGCGCTGTTGAATCGCGCCTATCCGGTGGCGCTGCCGCAGTGAAGGAGCCAGGATGCAAAAGAAACGTGTCAATGAAAGGACGACCATGAAGAAGACTGTGTATGGAATGATGGTGTTGGCGCTCGCCAATTTGGCGCTCTGCCAATGCTCCGCGCAGACCGCGACGCAACCCAGGGCCTTTACAGACTGGCCGGCCGGGCTTTCGCCGGCGGAGGTTGGCAAGAAGCTGGCCACGAACATGGTGCCCCGCTGGATCCCGACCCAGCCCTCGGTCCACTATGCCGAGGACTCGACCTGGATGACGGCCCTCAAGTTCGCCGCCCTGACCAAAGACGAGGCGCTCAAGGCCGCCCTCATCAAGCGATTCGATCCCATCCTGGCGCCCGGCGGGCAAAGCGTCATCTCCATGACCCGTCATGTGGACCACAACATCTTCGGCATCGTGCCCCTGGAACTCTACATCCAGACGCGGGACAAGAGGTATCTGGACATCGGCAAGATGCTGGCCGACCGGCAGTGGGAGCAGCCCAACACCAACGGACTGACGGACCAGACCCGGTTCTGGATTGACGACATGTACATGATCACCATCCTTCAGGTGGAGGCCTTCCGCGCCACGGGTGACAAGGTCTATCTGGATCGCGCGGCCCTGGAGATGGTGGCCTACCTGGACAAACTGCAGCAGCCCAACGGCCTGTTCTTTCACGGGCCGGACTTCCCGTTCTTCTGGGGCCGGGGCGACGGTTGGGTGGCGGCCGGGATGACCGAACTGCTCGGCGAACTGCCGGCCGATCACCCCAAGCGCGCCCGGATCATGGAAGGCTACCAAAAGATGATGGCGGCGCTGCTCCAGTACCAGGACACGGACGGCATGTGGCACCAGCTCATTGACCACCCGGAGTCCTACAAGGAAAGCTCCTGCACGGCGATGTTCACTTATGCCTTTATCACCGGTGTCAAGAAAGGCTGGCTGGCGGACCCGGCTTGCGCCCAGGCGGCGCGCAAGGGTTGGCTGGCCTTGCAGACCTACATTGACGCCGACGGCAACGTGGACAAAGTCTGCGTCGGAACGGGCCAGACCAACAGCCTGCAATTCTACCTGAACCGGCCGACCCAAAAGGGCAATCCCCACGGCCAGGCCCCGGTGCTCTGGTGCGCGGTGGCGCTGCTGCGGTAGGCGGGCGGACGGACGCGGCGCTTTTTGGGTTTGCGGATTAACACTTGCCGAGCGGGACAAGAACCGGCATAGTGGAAGAAAACGCCGGATCGGAACCGCCGTGACAGGCCGGGGCCATGATCCGGCCGGGCCGGCGGAAAGCCGGGCACACTGCGCGCGTAGCTCAATTGGATAGAGTGGCGGCCTCCGAAGCCGTAGGTTGTGGGTTCAACTCCCGCCGCGCGCACCAAGTTTTATTGTGACAACGAAGCCGACAGAGCCGCAGGATGTGGCCGGCCCGCCGGGCAAAACCGGCCGGCCGAAACTCATCCTGATGCTGGAAGATGAAACCGCCTTGACGGAGGAGTTGAAGCCCTTTTTTGCCTACAACGGTTTTAATTTGGTCTCGGTCACCAACGGGGTGGACGGCTTGAAACAGATCATCGCCAGGGATTTCTCCGCCATCATCTGCGACATGATGATGCCCAGCCTGCCGGGCGACATGTTCTATCGCGCCGTGGAACGCACCAAGCCGCAGCTTTGCAAGCGCTTTATTTTTATCACCGGCTACAAAGGCAACCGGGACATCGAGGAATTTATTCGCAAGGTCAACGGCGTCATGCTGTGGAAACCCTTTGAAACGCATCAATTAATGGACGCCATCCAAGTGGTCCTCGAAAGAACCGGCGGCTGACCCGCGCGCCTTTCGCCCGCGGCCTTCCCGCGCTCCCCCCCACCCAAGCAAAATATGTCCGAAGATAAATCTGTTGCGCCAAAGCTGGAAGCCCCCCCCCTGGCGGCTCTCAAGCTCAAATCCAAACTCGCCTCCGCCCCGGCCTCTCCGCCCCGCTATTCGGTCCGGATCAGGAACGCCGCCGGCGCGGAGGTGGTGCTGGGCGATCCGCGCGCCACCCGCGCCCTGGTCGCGCTGATGGACCTTCATGCGGTCAACGGCGGCGCTGCTTCGCACTGGGGCGGCCCCGCCGCCTTTGCCGAGATCATGTCCGCCATCCACGGCTTCCTCTTTGCCGTCAAAGACCGCCCCTGGCATGTCGCCTACAATTTTGTCAACGACGCCGGCCACACCGAGAATGGAATTTACGCCTTGCGCGCCAATTATGGATTTGACGGCATGACCTTCGAGGATTTGAAGGGCTTTCGCAGCCTCCAGAGCAAACTGACCGGCCACGGCGAATCCCATCTCAACCCGCAGGGGGTCCTCCTGAGCAACGGCCCGCTCGGCTCGGCCCTTCCCCAGGCCCAGGGCATGGCCATCGCCGACCATCTTCTCAACAATGACCGCGTCACGATCTGCACCGTTTCCGACGGCGCTTCCATGGAGGGCGAAGCCAGGGAGGCCTTTGCCGCCATTCCCGGCCTGGCCGCCAAGGGCCTGGTCAATCCTTTCCTCCTGGTGATTTCGGACAACGACACCAAACTCTCCGGCCGCATCACCCGGGACTCCTACAGCATGCAGCCGACCTTCGCCGCCATGAGCGCGTTGGGCTGGAATGTCATCCAGGTGCCCAACGGCAACGAACTGGCCCCGGTCTATCTGGCCGTCGAGCGCGGCCTGCAACTGGCCCGGTCCAATCCGCGCGCGCCGGTCTGCCTCTGGGTCAAGACCATCAAGGGCTTCGGCGTCAAATCCACCATGGAAAGCGCCTCCGGCGGGCACGGCTTTCCGCTGGCCAACGGGGAGAAAATCGTGGAGTTTGTCAACGAGATTTACTTTGGCGGGGAAGTCCCCCCCGAACTGGCCGCCTGGTCCCGCGACCTCCGCGCCGGCTGGGAGAAAAAGGACGCCGCCAAAAAAGCCGGGGCCGCCGCCGCCGCGCCCGCCGCGCCTGCGGTCAAGCTGGAAAAAATCCAGGCCGGCCTGGCCAAAGGGGCCGTGCGCGCCGCGCAGGAGGGGTTGCCGGTCTATTCCCTTTCCGCCGACTTGGCCGGGTCCACCGGCATGTCGTTTTTCCAGAAGAGCTTTCCCGGGCGGTTCCTGGACCTGGGCGTGGCGGAGGCGAACATGGTCAGCGCCGGGGCGGGTCTGGCGAAGGCGGGGCTGATTCCTATTGTTGACACATTCGGGCAATTCGGCGTGACCAAGGGCAACCTGCCTTTGACCATGTCCGCCCTCTCCCAGGCGCCGGTCATCGCCATCTTCTCCCATGTCGGTTTTCAGGACGCGGCGGACGGGGCCTCCCATCAGGCCACCACTTATTTCGCGGCCACCTCCGCCAGTCCCCACACGGTCGTCATCGCCTGTTCCTGCTCGGACGAAGCGGAGGCGCTGATGTACCAGGCCATCCGGCGCGTGGCCCACGCCCGCGAACACGGCGCGGACGGCGAATCGGTCCTCTTTTTTGTCGGGCGCGAAAACTATCCGGTCCAAATGGCGGAACACGCGCAATATGAATGGGGCAAGGCGCAAACCCTGGCCAGCGGCGGAGACGTGGTGATCATCGCCTGCGGCCCCCTGCTCGGCCGGGCGCTGGAAGCCGGGCGCAAACTGCGGGAACAAGGCATTGCCGCGACCGTCATCAGCAATCCGTTCGTCAACCGCGTGGACTTGGAAACCATTGGCGCGGCGGTGCGGAACTGCTCCAGGCGGGTCGTCACCATCGAGGATCATCAGGCCATTTGCGGAATGGGCGCGCAGGTGGCCCACCAGTTGGCCCAGGCGGGAATCCACCACCGGATGAAAACGCTGGCCATGGGCGGTGAGTTCGGCCAGTCGGCCTACCTGGCCGAGGACCTTTACAAAAAGCACGGCCTGACCAGCGCCAAAATTGTCGAGGCCGCGCAGGAACTGATGCGTTAGAGGATATGGCCGGACCCGCTCACTGCTGGCAAGGGCAACTGCTCCTGGACGGCGGGAAATTGCACGACTCCTTTTTCCATCGCGCCGTGGTGTTGGTTTGCCAGCACGATGCCGGGGGCGCTTTCGGCCTGATTCTCAACCGCCCGGCCGGCAGCAAGGTGGGCGAGGCGGTGGCGGCCAATTTGCCGGAGGCGGTCAAGGAGCAGCCGCTTTTCATTGGCGGCCCGGTGCAGCCCGGCGTCCTGAGCTTTCTGCATTCGGACCTTTTCGTTCCGCACGCCAACGTGATGCCCGATTTGAATCTCGGCCACTCTATCGAGACGCTGATGGATTTGAGCGAATCTTATTCCACCACCCAGAAGCTGCGCCTCTTTGCCGGCTATGCCGGCTGGTCGGCGGGCCAGTTGGAGCAGGAAATGGCGCGCCGCGACTGGCTGCTCCATCCCGCCTCGGTGGATTTGATTTTCAAATCCGAGCCGGCCCAGCTCTGGAAGGAAATCCTGCGCCAGAAAGGCCCCACCCTGCGCTGGCTGGCCGATTCCCCCGACAACCCCTCCTGGAACTGAGTCAATCGCCATGGAGGTTTTTCCCTTGCATTGGCCCGCCCTATTTCCATACTGTCCGCACTGTCACCCAAACGAGTCCGGTTTTCGGATTCAAGAACGTAATCACAAAAAGGAAATTTATGCCTCTCCAACTTGGAAATCTCCGTCATGGGCGCCTGCGCGAAACCGCGCGCCGCCATTTCCTGGTCCCCGCCGTCTGCCTCTGCCTTTCGGCCGCCGTCTTGGCCGCCCCGGTCCCCGTGCCGCGGGATGCGCCTATGGCCGTGGATCGCCTGCGCCCGGCCAATCCCGCCGTGCTCTCCATGACCGGCGCCTGGCGATTCCAGCTCGATCACGGCGCCAGCCCCGCCGTCAACGGGGAACTCCCCGCCGACGCCGCCATACCCGGCTTCGCCACCCCCGCTGCCTTCAATCCTTCCGAGGCCGGTTGGACCAACATCCCCGTCCCCGCCAACTGGGAAGTGGAAGGCTTTTCGCAGCTCACCTACCAGGACCGCACCCGCGCGCCAGCGGACGACATCGGGCTGTACCGCCGCCTGGTGGATATTCCGGCCTCCTTTGCCGGCCAGCGTGTTCTCTGGCACTTCGACGGCGTTTACGATGGCGCCGAAGTCTTCGTCAACGGCCAGCGCGTCGGCTACCACGAGAGCGGCTTCACCGCCTTTGACATGGATGTCACCAAAGCCCTCAAACCCGGCCAGCGCAATCTCATGGCCGTCCGCGTTTACAAAAACACCTCCACCAGCAACCTGGAAAAAGGCAGCTTTTGGTGCCTCGGCGGCATCTTCCGTGAAACCTACCTTGTGGCCCTTCCGCAACTGCATGTGGACGACCTCACCGTCGTGACCGATCTCGACGCCCAGTACAAGGATGCCACCCTCCAGTCCTCCGTCCGCGTCGCCGGCCCGGCCGGGGCGCATTTCGTTGTCACTGGCGAACTGTATTCCCTGGATGGCGCCAAGGTCGCGATCCCGCCCGCCAGCCAGGCCGGCGACATCGGCGCCGACGGCTCCGCCACTGTCAACTTGTCCGCGCCCGTGACCGCCCCCAAGCTTTGGAACGCGGAGAAGCCGAATCTCTATTATGTGTTCTACCGCCTGTCGGACGGCAACCAGACCGTCGAGCGTGTCCAGGACCGCATTGGTTTCCGCAAGATCGAGATGAAAGGCGGCGTGGTGCTGGTCAACGGCGTGCCCGTCAAATTCACCGGCGTTTGCCGTCACGATGAATTTCCGGGTTACGGCCACGCCCTGAACGAGGAGTGCTGGAAAACAGACATCAACCTTCTGCAAGGGGCCAACATCAATGCCCTTCGCCTCTCCCACTACCCGCACGCCGAACGGTTCATGGAGCTGTGCGACGAGGCCGGCTTCTACATCCTGGATGAAATCCCCGCCTGCTGGATCTCCACCGAAGTCAACAATCCCAGCCGCACCTGGGCCTACATTCTCCGCTCCAAGGAAACCGTGGCCCGCGACAAGAACCACGCCTCGGTCGTCGTGTGGAGCTGCGGCAACGAAAGCGGCTACGGCATCAATGACCAAGCCGAGTTCGACTACGTGAAAGCCCAGGATCCCACGCGCCTGGCTTTCATCTCCCAGCAGAACCTGGACAAGAACCCCAAGACCGACTTCGAGGACTACCATTATCCCCCGGTGGATAGGATAAGGGCCATCGCCGCCAGCCCGAACCGGGCCAAGGTCCCCGCCTTCCTGACCGAGTATTCCCCCAGCGGCCCCGGCGGCGTGGCTTACGCCTGGGATGTCATCTGGCTCTCGGACAGCATGGTTGGCGCGTTCCGCTATCTATTTCACGACCAGGGCCAGATAGACAAGTTCCCCGAGCGCTGGCCGGTCCACGGCCCCGGTGTCCCGCCCGCCAGCTTTGTGCCCGGTTCCGGGCCTGCGGTGAACGGGATTCCATCCGCCGACACCACCAATGGCATGCGCCTTGTAGGCGGCCCCAACCCCGTCTCCACGGATCGCCGGATCAAGCCGCAGTACGAGAACCTCAAGCTAAACTATAGCCCGGTCAACACCACCGCCCGCGAGGTTGCCCCGGTGGCCGGCCAATGCGTCGTCCCGATCCAGAACCGCTACTCGTTCACCGACCTCTCCGAACTGACCTGCCGCTGGCAGGCGCTGGCCGGCGACAAGGTGCTCGCCAGCGGCGAGAGCCGCATTGCCGCCAAACCCCGCTCCACGGTTGACGCCTCGTTCCCTGCCACTCCTGGCATGGATACCCTGCGCCTGGAGTTTGTCCACCCCGACGGCCGCAGCATCTACGCCACCAGCTTGAAAGCGAAGGCGTCGCAGTAAAGCCTGAGTTCACCCGCAGGCGGCGCTGGCAAGGGGCTTTTTCATGCCGTCAGCCCAAGGCGGCTTGTTGCAGGGCGAGCAATTGCTGGATCCCGGTTTTTCCCAGGGCCAGCATCGCGGCCAATTGTTCTCCGGTGTAGGCGGATTCCTCGCCCGTGCCTTGCAGTTCGATGAATTCCCCGGCCCCGTTCATCACCAGGTTCATGTCCACGGCGGCGGCCGCGTCTTCCTCGTAGGTCAGGTCCAGCAGCGGTTGCGAGCCGACAATGCCGGCGCTGACCGCGGCAATCGGTTTGAGAACCGGGCCGGCCGCCAGCTTCCCGGCGGCGGCCAGTTTGCGCAGGGCCAGCGACAAGGCGACGAAGCTGCCGGTAATGGCGGCGGTGCGCGTGCCGCCGTCGGCCTGCAACACATCGCAATCCAGCCAGACCGTGCGCGGGCCGAAGTCTTCCAGGTCAATCGCCGCGCGCATGGCGCGTCCGATCAGGCGCTGGATTTCCTGCGAGCGCCCGTCAATTTTGCCTTTGGCAATATCGCGCTGCTTGCGCGTCAGGGTGGAGTAAGGGAGCATGGAATACTCGGCTGTAATCCAGCCGCCCGTCACGCCCTGTTCCTTCATCCAGCGCGGCACGGCTTCCTCCACCGTCACCCCGCAGATCACGCGGGTATTGCCCCATTCGATCAGCGTGGAACCGGTGGCGTGGGGAGCGATGCCATTTTGAAAACGCACCGGGCGGAGTTGATCGGCCAGGCGGCCGTCCGCGCGGACGGGGGCGGGAGTGGCGGGAGCAGTCATGGCAAAAAGCGTAGCGGGCGGCGGAGGGCGGGGCAATGGGAATCGGGCAGGCCGCCATCCGACAAGCGCAACCTGGAGTTTTTTCGTTGACCGGGCGCGGCGCGCCGGTATCATGCAACCCTTGTTTTTGGTAGTTCATGGTAATTTATCATCATCAACAGAAAGAAAAAACAAATTATGCCTCTCAAAGTTGCAATCAATGGATTTGGACGAATCGGCCGTTTGGTTTTCCGCGCCATCGCCGAACAAGGCTTGATCGGCAAGGACCTGGATGTGGTCGCCGCCGGCGATATTGTCCCCGCCGACAATCTGGCCTATCTCCTCAAATACGATTCCACCCAGGGCCGCTTCCACGGCCAGGTTTCCTCCCGCAAATCGGCCCCCGACAAGCCGGACGATGACATCCTGGTGGTCAATGGCCGCGACATTCACGTCGTCAGCGCCAAGGACCCCTCCGGCCTGCCCTGGAAAAACCTGGGCGTGGACCTGGTCATCGAATGCACCGGCCTGTTCACCGACGGCGAAAAGGCCAAGGGCCATTTGGCGGCCGGCGCCAAGAAGGTCATCATTTCCGCCCCGGCCAAAAACGAGCACATCACGGTCGTGATGGGCGTCAACCACGAGAAATACGATCCGGCCAAACATCACATCCTTTCCAACGCCTCCTGCACAACCAATTGCCTGGCCCCGGTGGTCCATGTCCTGCTTCGGGAAGGTTTTGGCATCGAAGAAGGTTTGATGACCACCATCCATGCCTACACCGCCACCCAAAAAACCGTGGACGGCCCCAGCAAAAAAGATTGGAAGGGCGGACGCAGCGCCGCCATCAACGTCATCCCCTCCACCACCGGCGCGGCCCGGGCCGTCGGCCTGGTCTGCCCGGAAGTCAAGGGCAAATTAACCGGAATGTCATTCCGCGTCCCGGTGGCCACTTCGTCCTGCGTGGATTTGACGGTTCGCACGGTCAAGGAGACCAGCTACGCGGAAATCTCCGCCGCGATGAAGAGAGCCAGCCAGACCTATTTGAAGGGCATCCTCGATTACACCGAGGACGAAGTGGTCAGCTCCGACTTCATTCATTGCCCGTCGTCGTCCATCTTCGACGCCGGCTCGGGCATTGAGTTGAACAAGCGCTTCTTCAAACTGGTGAGCTGGTACGACAACGAATGGGGCTATAGCTGCCGGGTGGCGGATCTGGTCAAATACATGATCGGCAGGGGAATCTGAAGCGGGGCGGGCATTCCGGCCCGCCTGGAATGCGATGCGCATCATCGGCGGCAGCGCGGCCGGGACGATTCTCAAAGCCCCCAGGGGCTGGGAGGTCCGTCCCACGCCCGACCTGGTCCGCCAGGCCGTTTTCAACAGCCTGGCCCCGCGCCTGGCCGGGGCCGGGGTCCTGGAACTGTTTGGCGGCACCGGCGCGTTGAGCCTGGAATGCCTGAGCCGCGGCGCGGCCCATGCCGTGTGCGTGGAGAAATCGGCCCGCCACGCCCGATTCATCCGGCAAAACCTGGAATTGGCCCGCCTGCCTCCCGGCCGGCTCGACCTCCGCGTGCAGGATGCCTGGGCCGCCATCGCGCAGATGGCCGCCATGAGTCAACAATTCGATCTCATTTTCGCCGACCCGCCCTACGGCGGGAAAAACGCCGGCCGCCGCTCCGTCTCCTGCGCCCAGCAACTGCTGGACCACGCTTGTCTGCCCGCCCTGCTTTCTCCCGGCGGCCTGTTCATTCTCGGCCATGCCCGGCGCGACACCTTGAGCGTCCCCGCCCTCTGGGAGGAGGCCAAAATCCTCAAGCACGGCGACAGTTGGATGCGGTTCTTGCGGACCGGCTAATCCTGCGCCTCGTCCATTTCCCGGATGCGCGCGGCGTGCCGCCCTCCGGCAAAGGGGGTGTCGAGCCAGACCTTGACAATCTCCAGGGCCAGTTCCAGCGGGATCATGCTCTCGCCCAGGGAAAGCATGTTGGCGTCGTTGTGTTCGCGGCCCAGGCGCGCGCTTTCCAGGTTCCAACACAAGGCGCAACGGATGCCCCGCACGCGGTTGGCCGTCATCGCCTCCCCGTTGCCCGATCTGCCCAGCACAATCCCGCGCTCGCATTGGCCCGCCGCCACCGCCAGCGCCACCGGACGGATGAACCGGGGATAATCCACCGGCTCCAGGCTGCCGGTGCCGAAATCGCGCACCTCATGGCCCAGGCCTTGCAGGAAGGCTTTGATCTTTTCCTTGTACTCGAACCCCGCGTGATCGGAACCGATGCCTATTTTCATAATTTGTCTTTTCGTTTATATACCGCAACCAGGAACCTCGTGTCACTTCTTCCCTTGGCCGCCCCGGGTCCCCAAACGGAATCGCTGTGCGTTGGATAAATATAGACGACACCGGCCCGCTCATAGAAACGGCGCATGTAGTCATTGCCCCATTGGGCCAGGGTCTGGTCCGCGCCGGGCCAGTCCGCCCAGGAAGTGGCGGCCATGACCAGCACCAGGAACTGCGGTTGGGCCGCCTCAATTTCGCCGATCATCTCCCGCTGGAATTGACTGGCGTAACGATGCAACTGCACCAGGTCATACATATAGATAAATCCGCTGGCGGAGCGGCGGCGGGCGTAAAAACAAATCTGCGGTTCGGAGCCGAGGACCGCGACCCGCGCCTCCGGCGCGGAATGTTCCCGGATATACCGGCCGATTTCAACCGATTCCACAAAGGGATTGCGGCCATAAGTGGCCCGGCACACCGCTTCCGGCCCCAGTTGAAACCAGACGGCGCGGTGTCCGAAAACAAAACCCGCGCAAGCCAGAACAAACAGCGCGGCTGGGGCCAGCCGGACCGCCGCCAGCCGCGCCCGCCCCGCCGCTGCCGCCGCTGTGGTCACCGCCACGGCGATCAGCAAGCTCACCACGGGAAGCATGACGATGAAATAATGCCGGCTGAAATAAAACGCCGCGGCAAAGGCCAGCAGGGAAAACCCCAGCAGCGTCGCAAGGATGAATCTTCTCTCCGCGTGCTCCTGGTTCCAAAGCAGGCAAACCAGGCCGGCCCCGGCCAGCGGCAACGACCATTTCACCAAACCCGAAAGCCGGAAAAAGTCACGGAGCGCATCCCACGCCATGGCGCCGTTCAAAATTCCCGCGTGAACTTGGGCGTAGGTGATGGTCCAGAACCAGAATTTCTCGAAGGTCCCGAGCCGCCAAATGATCCCACAGGTCAGCGCGAAGGGCAGGATCATTCCCGCCGAATACAAACCCGTTTTGCGCAGCAACAGCCCCCAGGCCGCGGGCCGCGTCCGCAGGGCGTCGCGCAGCAGCAGGCAAAAACCAAACAGGCCGAAATACAGGCCGGGCTGCTTGCACACAAACGCCAGGCCAAAACAGAATCCGCTCCAAAACAATCCCGCCCCGGAGCCTCCTTCGCCGGCGCGCAAGAGCAGCAGGAACCCGCCCAGCGCGGCCAGTGTTACCAGGTGCGTCGCGTGCCCCGCCAGCCCCAGAGTGCCGGGACTGAGCGACAACAGCGCGTAACTGGCGCAGGCTATGATCGCTCCCCAAGAACCGGTCAGCCGCCGGGCGATGAAATAGAGCAGCGCCAGCGCGCCGAGGTTGGCCAGGAGAAAACCGAAATGGATGCCCCCGATGGTCTGCCCAAACAGCGCCATGATCAGCGCGTAGGCGGCATAAGTCCCCGGCAGTTTCATGTTCCACGCCATTTGGTAAGGCGGGATTCCGTCCAGCATCAGTTGGCCGGAGTAGGCGTACTCGCCTTCGTCCCGTTCCAGGGGAATTTGCAGCAGGCGCAGCCGCACGAACACCACCAGCGCGACAATCGCCAGCAGGGCGAGTGCGCGCCACCAGGCGCGTCGCGCCGGCAAAGACTGGGTCTCGCGGTTCACAACTTCATCCTAATCTCAATCTAATCTTAATCTAATCCTAATCTTCTTCCCCCCGTTTACCTTGAATCCGGGCCGGGCGGCATTTATACATCACTCCATGCGGTTGGAACATACTTGCCATGTCAAAAAAGGATAAAGCGCGCTCTGCTGCCGGCAGCCCGCCGGAGTTGAATCATCCGTTCGCCGGCTTGCAAATCGCCGGCCTGCCCCCCGGCCCGGCCCCGGCGGCCCCGGCCGCCTCGCAGGCCCCCGCCCGCAAACCAAAACCCGGCCGCGTGATGCTGCGGCGCGAAACCGCCCATCGCGGCGGCAAAGTGGTCATCGTGATTGACGATTTCGCGCCTGGCATCAGCCTGGCTGCCATCGAGGAGCTGGGCCGGCGGCTCCGCAACGCCTGCGGCTGCGGCGGCACCATCCGTCAGCGCAGCATCGAACTGCAGGGCAATCAGGCCGCCCAAATCCGCTCCTTCCTCGAAAAAGAGGGATTCACAGTTGCAGGAATTACTTAAGGCTCATTTCCAGTCCGGCGATTTCCCGGGCCAGCTTCGTCGCAATGTCAAATTCGTCCGAGTTGGTCAGCAGGATGACCGTCAATCCCGCCTCCGGGAACCGTTGCAAACTGGCGGAAAACCCCGAGGTCGAGCCGCTGTGGCCGATGTTGGCATGACCCTGCCACGGCTCCAGGAACCACCCCAAACCGTAGGGGTGGGTCGTGCCGTTGTTTAATCTCACCGGCGTCCACATTTGCGCCCGGCTGGCGGCCGTGAGGATTCCATCCGCCTCCAGCGCGGCGTTCCACTTGGCCAGGTCGCCCACCGTCGAGACCAGCGCGCCGGCGGAAAAAAGATCCGTCACATCGGGGTCGCGATTGAGGAACTGGCCGGCCCGGTTGGTTTCGTAGCCGCCGGCGCGCCGCGGCAGGATGGCGCGCGGCTCCCGCAGGGCGGTCGCGCTCATGCCCAGCGGGGCGAAGAGGTTTTGTTGCAGGAAATCCCCGTAACTTTTTCCGCTTGCGTTCTCAATGATGTAGCCCAGCAAATTATAGCCGCTGTTGCAATAAGACCATTTTTCGCCCGGCGCAAAATCCAGCGGCTGGGCGGCGATTTGAGCGATAAACTGGGCCTGGGTCAAATGGCGGGCCAGTTCAAAGCCGCCCAGCCCGGTGTAGTTCCGGAGGCCCGAGGTATGTGTCAACAATTGCCGGATGCTGATCCGGCTCCAGGAGGACGGGGTGTCCTTGAGATAGCGGGAGATGTTGTCGTCCACGGCCAATTTTCCCTCCTGGGCCAGGAGGAGAATGGCGGCGGCGGTGAAGGGCTTGGTCATCGAGCCGATTTCGAAAACGGTTTCCGGGGTGGCGGGCGCGCGCCATTCCAGGTTGGCCATTCCGTAAGCGGCGGTCTTGACGGTTTGGCCGCGCCGGACAATGGCCAGCGCCGCGCCCGGAATGGGGTGTTGCCGCATGGCGTCCCGCATCAAGTCATCCACCGCGTCCCCCCTGCCCGGCGCCGCCAGCCCCAGGCCGGCCAGGAGAATGAGCAGCCAGCTTCGCATGGCCGATACGATAATCCTCCCCGCCAGCCGGGTCGAGCCATCTTCCCGCCGATGGGGGCTTTCGGCAGAAAGCCGCTGGATTTCCATGCCCCTGTTGGGTTAGAGGCAACCTTAGAGCAGACCCGCGCGATCCGGAACCGTCACGAGATAAGTTTGCCAAACCCTGGAAAGAGCGCAGAATCACCCAAGTTTTCGAAACGAACCCGTTTGGATAAAATAAATCGCAATACCACCCGACAACTATGAAAAGAGCATTCTTGACCGTCCACGGCGCGGCTGGCGCCGGCGCGATGCTGCTCCTCTGCGCGGCCAGCGTGAGCGCCCCGGGCCAGAAGTTTGAACAGCTTGCCATGACCCCGCAAATGGGCTGGAACAGTTGGAACAAGTTTCAAGGCCGGGTCAGCGAGCCATTGATCCGCGAAACCGCCGACGCCATGGCCGCCAACGGCATGAAAGAAGCGGGCTACCAATACGTCATCATTGATGATCTCTGGCAGGCGACCGCGCGCGATGCGCAGGGCAATATTCAAGCGGATGCAACGCGGTTTCCGTCCGGCATCAAAGCGCTGGCCGACTACGTCCACTCCAGGGGCCTGAAGCTGGGCATCTATTCGGATGCGGGCGCCCGGACTTGCGGGGGCCGGCCCGGCAGCCTGGACCACGAAGCGCAGGACGCCCGGGCCTACGCGGCCTGGGGAGTGGATTACCTCAAATACGACTGGTGCAGCACCCAGGGCCTGCAGGCCCCGGCTGCCTACAAGAAAATGAGCGAGGCCCTGCGCGCCGCCGGGCGCCCCATCCTCTTCAGCCTGTGCGAGTGGGGCAACAGCAAGCCGTGGACCTGGGCCAAGGATGTCGGGCAGTCCTGGCGAACCACCGGCGATATTTACGCCAGCTTCGACCAAGTGCAAAACCACCCTGGTTACAAGGATTACGGCGTGCTGCCCATCCTCGACATGCAGGAAGGCTTGCGCCAATATGCCGGTCCCGGCCACTGGAATGATCCCGACATGCTCGAAGTCGGCAATGGCATGTCCGACAATGAGGACCGCGCGCACTTCACAATGTGGTGCATGCTGGCCGCGCCCCTGATTTCCGGCAACGATCTGCGCAACATGAACCCGCAAACGCTGAAAATTCTGACGGACAAGGACGTGATTGCGCTGAACCAGGATCCGCTGGGGATTCAAGCCTTGAAGTATTCCGCCAAAGACGGCCTGGAAGTTTGGTTCAAGCCTTTGACCAAGGACGCCTGGGCCGTCTGCTTTCTGAACCGAAACAAGGACCCGCAGAAAATCACCTTCGACTGGAAGAGCGAAAAGGTGACGGACGACGTCTCGAAGCGAGAAACCAAGTTTGATACCACCACGTATTTTATCCGCGATCTGTGGCAGAAGCGGGATCTGGGGACGACACAAAACCCCTTGAAAGCCGAGGTGACAGGACACGACGTGCTGGTGGTTCGAGTCGCAATGGGACAGTTTTAGCCACGGTTCGACAGAGTCTCGCCCGAAAAAATAGAATACCAACTCCTATGAAAAATCCCAACAACCTCCCAAACCCCACTGGTTCGACGCGTCAAACCCTCTTCGGCAAGCCCGCTGCCGCAATGGCGGCACTATTTTGCGGCCTCTGGCTCTGTTTGCCTTCCGTGGCGCTGGCCGATCAGACCGTTGATCTGAAAGGCGATGCCGGCGGCAAACGCTTCGACGGCATCGGCGCGGTCAGCGGAGGCGGCGCCACGTCCGTTTTGCTCAAGGACTATCCGGAGCCGCAGCGCGGGCAGATCCTGGACTTGCTTTTCAAACCCAAGTTCGGCGCGTCCATGAGCGCTCTGTTCGTGGAGGTGCCCGGAGACGGCAACTCCACGCAAGGCTCCGAGCCAAGCCACATGCACACCAAGGATGACCTGAACTACAGCCGCGGCTACGAATGGTGGTTGATGCGCGAGGCCAAGAAAAGAAATCCCAAGATCACGCTCGACGGGTGCGCCTGGAGTTGTCCAAGCTGGGTGGGCAACGGCAACTTCTGGTCCCAAGATATGTGTGACTATTACACCAAGTGGATTCAGGGCCTCAAGTCCGTCTATGGCCTGGACATGGATGCCATCGGATGCCGGAATGAAAAGGGCGTCAATTTGGACTGGGTCAAGAAATTTCGCGCGACGCTCAATTCCAACGGCTTGGAAAAAGTCAGAATTCACGGCTTCGACAACTGGCAAAACAACAAATTCGATTTCGTCAGGGGAATGACCAACGACGCGGAGTTGAGAAATGCCGTGGATGTTCTCAGCGCCCATACCATGGCCACCTCGCCCACGCCCGCCGACGTGCGCCAGATCGCGGACCTGTATAACAAACCGATTTGGAACTCGGAAGAGCATGTGTACAAGGACGGATTCGACTGCGAAATCAGCATCGTCCAGGCTTTCAACAACAACTATATTGTCAGCGGCGTGACCAAGATCGTCAATTGGTATCTGGTCGCCTCGGTCTATCCGATGGAGCCTTATCCCGAAACCCCGGCCGCCATGCTGGCTAATTCGCCCTGGAGCGGCCATTACACCATACGCCAGGCCCTGTGGGGATACGCCCACTACGGCCAATTCTCTGAAATCGGCTGGCAATATCTCAACGGCGCGTGTGGAAAGCTCGCCGCGGGCGGCACCTTCGTCACCCTCAAATCCCCGGGCCAGGATTACAGCGTGATCCTTGAAACCAAGGGCGCCAGGACCAACCAAAACGTCACCTTCAACATCAGTGGCGGCTTGTCCACCGGCAAACTCTGCGTCTGGCGCAGCAATGAACGCGAGCAGTTCGTGAAATTGGACGACATCAGCCTCCAGGCTGATAAGCTGGGCGCGGGGTCGTTCACCATCACGCTGGATCCCATGTCCGTCTATTCCATTTCCACAACCACCGGCCAGCAAAAAGGTTCCTTTGACAACATCCCCGCCGAAAAGAGCTTCCCGTTTCCCTATTACGAGACCTTTGATGAATATGCCCAACCCAGCCAATTCGGCTATCTGCCTCATTACACGGCGGACATTTCCAGTGTTTTTGAAATTGCCGACCGCCCGGACAAAACCGGAAAGTGCCTGCGCGCGGTCCTGGACAAAAAGCCCCAAAGCTGGGCGCCGGAATGGCTGGCCTACACCATCATCGGGGACCGGGACTGGACAGATTACGAAGTGAGCGCCGACATCAACCTGGACGATGGCGGTGCGGCGGGCGTGATGGGGCGCGTCAACAGCGTCGGCACCGGCTACGGTTGCGTCGCCCGGGGCTACTACCTGCGTCTGGCGGCGGACGGCGTCTGCTCGTTATTTCTGGCGGGCCAGTCTGGCGGTCGTGGCGCGGCAGCGCAGCCCGCCGAGGGAATGCAACTTGCCGCAGGCACGGCTGCCAATTTCGCCGCCCATCAATGGCACAACCTGAAACTCCAGCTTTCCGGCGCCAACCTCACCGGCTTTGTGGACGGCGTCCAGGTTCTGTCCGCCACCAACAGCGTTTCTGCCAAAGGCATGGCCGGTCTGATCGCCGGCAGCAACCCCAACACGCGGAACACCGCGCTCTTTGACAACCTGCTGATCAATGCGGTGGGATCGCCCACGCCCAAGCCCACCGTGTTCTCGACGAGTCAAACGCCGATCTACAAGCCATAACCCCATCTTATTTGAAATGCGCCGGTCTTCGGCGGTAGGGCGCGCACTCCGTGCGCGCCGCGGCGGGCAGAGGACTGCCCGCCCTGCCTTCCACGCCAACCCAAGACGCATGGGTTGGTTTCATTTCGCGCCGTGTTGCAGGTAGGCGCTCCAGAGATTGGTTTGAACGTAGAGTTCCAAGAAGATGCCGGGCCGCAATTCATAGATGCCGGTCATAAGGCCGGCTTTGTCCGGGTCCACGTTCGGTTCCAGTTCTGTCGAGATAATGGTGACGGGTGGATACGGCTCGACGGGCAGACTGTTGGTGCCCAGTTGGGCGGGGTAAGCGTCTTCCAAGAGCCGGCGGTTGAGGCGGATGAGGTCCTGGCCGCGCGGGTTCTGGCGGAGCAGCTCCACGGTTTCCAGCCGCATGGGAATTCCTTGAAAGCGGTTGGGATCGTAGATGGCTGGCCCGGTGATGATGTT